>NZ_BCPO01000172.1:0-164772 GCF_016586105.1 Burkholderia sp. E168m15 | reverse complement strand
GTTCAGCTTCTCGCGTCGTCGTCTTGGCCGACCGCTGCGTTTGACCGAACTACATGTCGATGACCGAAGCTCCACTCACCTTTCCGTCGATGATGTCCTTTCCCTGCTGCCGGGCGGCACGCCTTGCCATACCAAAGTCGGAGTATGTATGCGGTTGGCCTAGCCTGAAAATACGGCTCGCGGCGGAGGTTGCTATCGCGCCTGGGCGGCATATCCGTACCGCAATGTCATACCCTTCGGCGTAACGAGAATGCCCGTCAAAGCGACTGAATGTACGGGCGAAGACGAGGGGATGAAGTTCGTACCCCTTGTAGAGAAGAAGCAGGTGTGTCGACATGATGGCCACTCCGCAGGGGGCGACTTGCTATACGCTCGAACGAGCTTTTCATTTCCGCCGCCGCAGCCGGCTTAGCAGGTCAAGCGCCACCGTGTCAGCGTCGTTGTTGATCATTTCCGCTCGCAACAGCAGACCGCCAACACGGACGGCTGCATCCCAACTGTCTTCTGTCATTGCCTGATGGTTGCGTGCAAGCTGCTCGGCAAGAGCCTGGAGCGCCGCCATCCTTGCCGATTCGCCGGACGTCCGGCGCTCCTCCCTCCCGGCAATGAGCCGGAACAGGCCCAGGACCGACTCGGCGGTAACGGAGGGGATAGTCATTCGAACTTTATACGCCCTTTCGGTCCGTTCCGCCCATATATTCGCGCTGGCCCCCGAGCCTGCCTAGTACCGCCTCGCATACCCCTCGCGATACAGCGAGGCGCCGATCGACGTCAGAACTGCGATCTCATCCTCACTCAATCGACTCCATGCCTCCGCCAACCAGCCAGCGAATCCGGCGCAAGCATGATCCAGATCGGCGGCTGCCTTTCCCTCTGCGTTCCTCCGCTCGAAAATCATCATCACGTCATGTGGCGTCATAGTCGGCTCCTCGTGAGCTTCCAGCATAGGCGATCGGTGGCGTCTGCCCCTACTCCTTCGCACGCTCGATGTTCGCTCTCCGGCGTGCCCGCAGCCACAAGCCGAAGCCGGCCGGTAGCGGTTCGATCAGGTGTCCTGTTCCGTTGACGTCAACATGCTACGCACATATGAATCGGTTAAGGCGCTACGTGCGCCATGTCATTGCCCGCATCGCCGATGCATCCCGTGAACCGCGTCGGCCAGTTGCAGCCATGGGCCGTCGCTGGTCAGCTTCGCTCCAATATCGTCTGAGTACATGGCCATGTCAATTCGCATTCCTACATGATCAGTCAGCATTGAATGGACGGAATGTCCTTTGACTGACGGAATCGGCCGATCGAATGTCATGGTGACGTAGGCAGCCAACGACAGCCGATGGCCGGCTGTTGCCTCCCGCAGCGACGCACGGCATTTGATTCGACGAATGACCGCTTCGGTCACGACTCTCATGGTCGCAATGGGACTACACTGAAGACGCTATAGCAGGAGGAGACAGCGATGACAGACTCCGACCCCCAAAGCACCTTCCGGCGGCTGCCGCTAACTGCGGAGCAGGACGCGGAAGTGAAACACTACATAAAGCTCCGAACCCGGCGTGGCCTGCCATGGGACACGCCGGAGCTGAGCGCGATGCTCGAGGACATGCTGCTACCCCCGGGTGACGGCAACAGCGATGTCGACTCCGCGGAGGACGAAACCAAAGCTGCCGCCGAGCGCGCAACGGCATCGGTTGACGAAGCGATGGACCCTATCGAGGCGAGCGAGGAGCGGAATGCGGCCATGGAGTCGGAAAGCATGAAAGGACCCAGACGATAAAACTGCAGGCGATGACGCTTGCTTCCCGGTAGCGCCGTATGTGGGGGATCGTGAGGTATTCCGCATGAGTTCGGTGTGCATGATTTCAACGCTCGAACGCGTGCCGTCGGCCCCGTGACATCGAGCCGTGCGACATCTCCGCTGAACACGAGGGGGCCGGATATGCAGCTGATAGAACCGGATGAACACAGAGACTTTCTGGCGACCTTGGAGCGTCGTGGCTTGGCAGAGGGCGATTTCGATCTTCAGGAAACGGATACGACCGACCCGAAGGGGGATGAGAACCTCGGTCTACAGGGCTATGTCACCATCACCAGGCTCTCGACGCAGATTACGAAGGAATACGTGATCGGCGACGAAAGCGACTGGCTACAGCATTTCAGGAAAGATCTCGACGCGGGTGCCTTCGACCGACTGGAATGATATCCCGACGCGACGCGCCGCATTTGGGAGGAAGTTCGGCTCACGAGAGTCGCGGACTTCGAGGATGCGGAACGCATGCGGCCCGATCTGGCGGTGATGAGTCCGTTGGAGGGCGTGCTTGCTGCCTTGGTCTGTGGCCCTCCAGGGATGGCCATCCTCTCGACCGACCTTCGGCACCGTGTCTGCCTGCTTTGGCAGCAGCATGTATTGCCGTCGGCCTCGATCCCGGCGACGCCCTGATTGCTCGGGCGGCTGGCGTGCCACCCGAATTTCAATTCATCGACGCGAGGAGATCGTCGACCAAATGCGCGTCGAGCCATTCGTGCGCCCAGTTTTTCGCAAAGGCAATCGCATCCTCGCGCACGTCGAAGCCAGCCAGATCTCCGCTCAGTTGAACGTCGCACTCACTGCCGTCTGCACGATCGATGCTGATCCGCGCGTGTGCCATGTATTCCCCGTCGGCCCTGCGCGGTGTCGGGTCGATATGGAATCGGGTTGAGTCGAGTTGCATTTTCCTTCCTCCTTCAGTTGCTGCGGGGCACGTGGCCACCGCGAAGCGTATCGTCGCGACCAGAACAGTCAAAGCTTGAGGAGTGCCATGATCTGGCCTGCTTCCTGGTCCGATTCGCAGCTCGCCATTCCGCCTTTGCGCAACAGCGCGCGGATCGAGAAAAACATCAGAAAGGCATCCTCATCGATTTCATGACGACGATCGAGAATGACGCCGTCCATCTCGGCACGAGCGTCATACGGCAGGAACTGTTCGATGACACCGGAACCATCGCACCGAATCCACTTCAATAGGTCCTTCCTGTTCATATCCAGCCTCCCGACGTTGCCGGCGCGCCATGCGCCAGGCGTGTTTGAGTCTGTGGCGGCGCCGCGGACGCAGAATCGGGATGGACCGAGGAAGGGATCAGGACGCGTTATCCAACACGCTCGTGTCCTGTAGACAGGCATCGATCAGGCGCTTCGCATACGCAGCCGATACGCGGCGCGCTCGTCCGCATTGCGCGGTTTCGATGAAAGGCCCAATCACGTTCGGAAGGGGGCGCCTCGAGTGGCGCGGGAATCGGTAGTGAGTCAGTCAACAGATCCATCCTACGCCCATTGGCGAACTTGTACAGCGAAAGTTCTGCGCGAACCGCCGCATGGCATGCCGCCCCGATTGGGCGCGGGACGGACCGGCTCAGCCGCGTGTGAACAATCGCCGATACGCGGGGAGAGGGCGCCATGACGGTATCGTCGAAATTTCAATTAGACATTCGAAGCAAATCAAAACCACGGCGCCAAGGGTTTACAACCGGGGCGAGCCTCGCCGGTCGCGGCGTGTTCTTGCGCCGCCACCCGAAATGCGCCGACCGAAACAGCTTGACACGGTGTTTGGCCCCGCGTAGGGTGAGTGTCCGAAGCCTTCAAGAAGCGCGATTGCTGCTCATCACTGACCGCGGAACGCGGTATTCGTTGTCCTCTCCCTCCTTGATCCTTTTTCGTGCTCCCCTATCGGGGCGCATACATTTGTCCAATATCAGGAGAATTTCCATGGATACCGGTACCGTCAAGTGGTTCAACGACAACAAGGGTTTTGGCTTCATCACGCCTGACAGCGGCGGCGATGATCTGTTCGCGCACTTCTCGGAGATTCGCGGCGATGGCTTCAAGACGCTGGCCGAAGGTCAAAAGGTCAGCTACGAGACGAAGAACGGGCCCAAGGGGCTGCAGGCTTCGAACATCGTTCCTCAGTAATCCACATCATTAATCGGTCCCGCGCGCAGGCGCCCACAGTCCTGCTGAGGATACCGTTTCGCCTCAAGACGTACACCCCAAGGAAGAAAGTGGGGGATGCGGCGCATCCGGTGGCGAACGATCGGGCGGCTCATTCATCGTGAGCTCGCGATCGACGCATACCGAGGTAACTTTGACCAAGAGTCAATCGCGCAACAAAAGATCACTCGCGAGACCACGGCGCGCCAGGGATTGGCCGGTGCTCGGCGCGGCGCTGAACTGGGTGCCACCGAAGGCACCCTCTGCGCCCACCAAATCGAGCGGCAAGAAGCGCTCCACCGAGACGCGATAACGAGCACGTTAACACCCGGACGAGGCGCGGCCCGCATGTCGCGTCGGTACGCGCCCCCCACGCATGGGCGTTTTCGATATTTGCACGCAAACCGCTCCCTGTCGGGGACCGGATATCCTCACGCCGCCGCGATTGCGGCACGTCACATTGATTGGAGAAATTGATTTGGCAAAGGAAGAATTGCTGGAATTGGACGGCGTCGTGGATGAGGTGCTCCCGGACAGCAGGTTTCGCGTCACCCTGGAAAACGGCGCGGTCGTTGCGGCGTACGCATCGGGCCGCATGCGCAAACACCGCATCCGTATTCTCGCTGGCGACCGGGTCAAGCTGGAATTGTCGGTCTATGACCTCACCAAAGGGTGTATCAATTTCCGGCACAAAGACGAACGGGCTTCGCCCGGTGTGCCCCGAAACCGATTTGTTCGACGCTAACCACGTAGCGCCGATAGAAGATTGATTGCGCTCGTCTACGCAATTCGTCGCCGTCAATCACCAGGAGTTCATCATGAGCATGCGTACCTATCGCGGATTCGAAATATATCCGCTGATTTATCCTCACTTTCACACAGGCTCTGGCCGTGCTCACAACTACGAAGCCGGTTTCGACGCGGCGGTCAAGGTTTGCCTGCGCGGCACTGACACCACGCTGACCCGGAGCCAGACCTTCAAGCTTGTCGACGGTTCGCCGTTTGCCAGTGCCGGTGACGCACGCCGGGCTTCGCAACGTTACGCAGAAGACATCATCGATCAGAACCGAAGCGAACATTGGACGTTCGACGCAGTTCTTTGATACAGCTCTCTGTTGAACAGCAGCGCGCGTCAATCGGAGACGTGCGTCCCGATCTGAAATTGCGCGAGCCGACGCCATGCTGCCGGTCAACGGGAAACTCGCGTCGTAAACCGACATTCCTTTCTGTCCCGTGCTCTCAAGGCAGATCAACGGACGAGCGGCCGCATTGTGCGACTGGCGCGCCACGGGCTGATGGACGTCGCGTTGCCGATCGACGTTGTGTAACGACCAGGCCGCCGACGCAGATTCAATCGATGCCTTGCGCCCTTTCGTGCCCCTGGATTTGCTCTTCGAGCAATCTGCGTGCGAGCGTTCGTGCGGCGTCGCGCGCCTCCGCGTCCGATGCAAAATCCCCTTCGGTATCGTGTTGATCAGAGGTGCCTGGATCCTCTCCGATGCGGTGCAAGTGGACGATTCCGCGATAGCGCCCAGACGTGGTCTGCATCACGCGAAGGCGTGCCACGTGCGTGTGGGTCGTACACACTTCATCATCCATGATGCCTTCCTTGCCAAGCCCCTGGCGAGACAACGACATGACAGACTTCACCCGCCCGCCTGCATCCGTGTGCTCGGCTCCCGGTAAACTTCGGCAAGGCGGGTTTATCGCCGCCAGCGCCGAGAGGTCAATGTTTGCGATGCATCCACCCCAAGTGATGGGAGTCCAGCCACTGAACGACTTCCATACTTGAATGTTCGCTCTGGTAACGGCGCGCCAACGCGACGGCAACCACCGCGACCACCGCAAGACCAACCACCCAACCAATCATCGACTGAGTCATGACAGCCTCCTTGTGAATGTGGAATGCAGCCATGACTGAATTCTAGGCGTCTTGGGGGAAGGATTCACAAGTCCTGCGCCACGCCGCGCGGACGAACCGCATCCACATGCACGATCCTGGGGAAGGTACGCTCGACCTCCACCTGATCGGTCGCGCCCCATATCCAAGGATCTGGGGCACAGGCCTTAGCTGTGACTGATGAGGCGAACAGGTTTCGGTCGGGATGTCGTGCAGATTTGATCGACGGCATTCACCGCTCGGTTCCAACGGAATGCGCCAACGCAGGCAAGCGATGCTTCCAAGGACAACTTTTCTGAGAATTTCCGTGCCCAAGGACACCTTTTCTGAGACTGTGAGCATGTGATCGTCTCAAAAAAGATGTCCAAGCCATTGATTTATATAGGGTGCCAATGACATCTTTTCTGAGATCCCACAGGGGCTCGCGCAGCAGGGATACTTCCTCTTCATTTGGGACGGACGTCTCTACATTTCGGGCGCGTTGCGACACGCGTCCGGCCTATCCACGCACACCCGCATTCAGAAAGGTGGCAACTTGCCTATCAAATTGTAAGAAATGATGCCCGGATGAGCTCGATATTGGGCTTATTCAAAGCCGCATCGACGAGGGGTATTTTCAAAATTTGGGAGAAGCTGAATATTCTATTTTCTAGGCAGGGGTTAAACCTGATGTTTTTACGAGGTGCGCAATTCCTTGAGTATCGAATGATGTCGATTGGTAATTGTAAAAATGCGAGCTGTATGTGCGTTTCCCAATTGAAAGCACGACAGAGGCGTCCGGCAAAGTAGACGTGTGGGAGGGACTGTTATGGATGGCTAGTGAAATTCTTCTTGCGCTATTTAAATTTGTTAACTTAGGATTGAGACTCGTCGAATCGGGAATGCTTATATCCAGAACGGGAAATCTTTCAAATTCCTTTGGCTTGGCCGCCGCGCGAAATGATCTTGCACGGACGTAATAGCTCGCATGAATCGCGATCGGACGGGGAGCGGGAACTGTCGTTTTCGCACGCCGAAGCGAAAGCAAATAAATTTCTGCGAAATATTTAATCGATGCCTCTCCATGTTCGTGAGTAGGCTGAGCAGAGTTGCGTCCATATTTCTTTGTTGAGCGGTACTGTGGCTTGGGCTTTCTGCATCGCGTAACTATATCGACGATATGGCTCGATGGGATATTTCAGATGTCCCGTGCTCGATGCTTTTATGCTTTGATGAATTTGCATTTTTTAGTGTTGTATAGACCGTATTCCGGTTGAGTGTGGTGTCGATGGTTTTCTATCCGGCGCCCGGATCATGGGTCGTGTTGAATTCATGAGCGTAACGATACGTTGATCGCATTTCGTTGGTCTAGAGAGGGCTGAGTAAAATGTTGATTGGAAATTCTGGTGGCGAAAAAAAATATTCGGACAACTATCGGAGTTTTGATGTCGCGTCGGCCGAATGGCGCGACTGGCGCTGGCAGCAACGGAACACCATCCGGGAGGAAGCATCGCTACGCGAGGCCTGTGGGGGCTGGTCTGACGAACTGAGTTCGCACATTCAAAGCAACCTGAACGGCCGCAAGCTACAGATCACGCCCTATTACCTCCGCTTGATTCGCGAATCGCAGGGCGACACCGACGCCGACATCGTCCGGAATCCGCTATGGCGTCAGGTCGTTCCGTTCTGGAGTGACGAAATCGTCGGAGGATACGATGGCGAATCGGAAAACTGGGAGCTGGCGCATGAAATGAAGACGCCGATCTGTCAGCACAAGTACGACAATCGCGTCATTTTGCGCATGGTCAACACGTGCAATTCGTATTGCCAGTTCTGCTTCGAGGCGCTCCGCACGCTTGAAGTCAATAGCGAAAAGACCAACGCCAGCCGGGACACGTTCGGCGAAAGCGTGGCCTATATCAAGCAGAATCCGGCAATCGAGGAAGTTATTCTGAGCGGCGGCGACCCGTTGATGCTCTCCGACGCCAAGCTCGACGAGCATCTGTCCGCCCTGCGTGACGTCGGACGCGATCTCCTGATCCGGATTCACTCCAGATCGCTCACCTTCAATCCGTACAGGGTCACCGATCAGTTGGTCGCAATGCTCGAACGGCATCGGGTGAACGCATTCGGCGTTCACGTTTGCCATCCGGACGAACTCAGTCCGGCCTTCACGGACGCAGTGAAGCGGATTCGGTCGGCGGTGCCGATCGTATTTTCCAACATGCCATTCCTGCGCGGCATCAACGACGACGAGGAGACGCTGCATCGGCTCTTCATCGAACTGTATCGCCGCGGCGTCAAACCGTACTACCTGTATCACTTCATGCCGTTCTCGCCGGGCGCGTCGGTCTACAAGGCCTCGATCCGCGACGCCATCCGCATCATGAACCGACTGAAGCGGCGCGTTTCGAACGTTGCGATGCCCGAGTATGTGCTGCCTCATGCGAAAGGAAAGTTTACGGTGCCGCTGTTCGAAGGCCAGGGCGACATCCCGCAGTTTGTAGAAACCGGCGAACAACGCATCTACCGGTTCGTCAACTGGCAGGGCGAAACGTGCGACTGGATCGACAGCTGAACGGGCGCTGAGCGGTGTGCGGACTGATTTCTCATCCAGGTGAAAACATGCGACAAGACGCGGTTTTGTTTGTGCAAATCGAGGGCTCCTTGCTGTCGTTGACCAGCTATCGGGATTATCACTTCGAGGTCGCTCGCAAGATGGGTCTCGCGTGCCTGACGGCCGTCGTGCGCCGGCACGTGCCGATGGACGGCGATGCAGGCGCGGCGCGCGACGACACGTGGTGGCTCGATTCGCTTTCCGTCGAGTCGCTGCTGAGATTGCTCGAGCGTCTGGACGCGCACTATGACGTAAAGGCCGTCTTTTGCTATGCGGGGCAGGCGTCGGCCTATGGGGAAGTGGGCGCGGTGGTCGCCGAGGTTTGCCGGATGACCGGCCGAGTCCATTCTCCGTCGGCGGCCGTCGCCGCCTGCAACAACAAATTCCTGATGCGTGCGGCGCTGGAGGAACGGGGGGTACGGTCGATTCGACACGCAATGTGCAGCGATGTCGACGCATTGCGAGAAGCCGCCGACACAGTGGGCTATCCGCTGATCGCGAAACCGCCTTACGGCGCGGGCTCGGCCTTTACCGCGAAGTGTCGCGACTGGAACGAATTGCGCGATCACTATCAGCGATTCACCGCGCAACATGGTCAGGCAGTGGTTTCGGACTACTACGGCATGCCGCACGACGTCCACGCCCGTGACGGCGCCCCGGTTCACTATGAGCCGGGCAAGAGCATTCTGCTTGAACAGTACATCGACGGCGTCGAAGGCAGCGTCGAATGCGTGATCGTCGACGATCAGGTTTATCCGGTGCTGATCAACGAAAAGCTGATCCTGACGGAGAAGCGCGGCACGGTGCTGGAAAACCTGCTGATCTCGCCGCCGGTGTCCTTTCCGGCGCCCGCGATTGCCGAGATCAAGCGGTATGCGATCGATTGTCTCGAAGCGATCGGCCTGCGCAACGCAATCGTGCACCTCGAGTTCCGTCTGTCGCCGACCGGCCCGATTGTCATCGAGGTCAATCCGCGGCTCGGCGGACTGTATGTGAACGCGGCGCTCAAGGACATCGCGGGCCTCGACCCGTACGAGCTCTATCTGCGGATGCTGACGCGGGCTTCCGGGCTGCACGAACGCTTGCGAAGCGCCTGCGAACGCGCGGCGGACGGGCGCCAGCATTACTCGATGTTCGCGCTGTTTCCAGAGGCGAGCGGAACATTCAACGGAATCCGCGGGCTCGATTCCGTCGTCGGCGATCCGGCGATCATCGAATGCAAGGTCGCCTGCCCGGTCGGTAGCGAGGTCCGGGCGGACATCGAGGAAAATTATCTGCTGAAGGGCTGGGCGGCAGTGAATGGGCGCGATCATGCGATCGATCTCTATGACCGGATCGTTCGCGATCTCGAGCCGGAAATCGTTTCCTGAACGAATGGCTCGACTCACGGGAGACACGATGTCCATCGATACCGTCATTGACGAGTTGAATCGCAACGGCTATTGCCATGCACCACGCTTCCACGGCGTGATTCGCTGCGATGGCGACGAGGTCGTTGCGTTCAAGCGCCACTGGGAGCGCCTTGTCGTCGACGAGAACTATAAGCGCTACACGCGACGCGAACGGCGCTTCCTGCTGTATCGCTTCAAGCCGGGCCAACCGTTGGAAATTGACCGGAACACGAATTTCGAGCCAACCGCGACCTACGATGTGGACTACGTGCCAGGCGTCAATCGCTTGACCTATGCCGAGGACTCCTTCATAGAAAGTGCGATTCTCCGCCAGTTGCTGGACGTCGACATCGCCATCCTCGGGGAGCGGCTGGTTGCGGGGCGGGAGTACAAGATCGATGTACATTTGTTCCGGATCATTGCGGAACAAGGTGAGGTCAGTCCGACCACATCGGGGATTCACCAGGACGGGTTGGAATGGGTCTTCATGCATTTCATCGACAGTCGCAATATCCGGCCGGTCGTATCGGAGATCCACGCGTCGAAAGTCTCCACCGTTCCCTTGTTCGCACGGCCGCTGACGGATTTCCTCGATACCGTGATCGTGAACGATGCCGTGCTGTACCACAGTGCCAATGCCGTTCAGCAAGCCAACCCGGACGAACTCGCGTTCCGGGACATGTTGCTGATTTCCTTTTCCTCAGCGAGATGAGCTGCCATGAAATCCGAGCTGGTTCTAGAAAAACGCGCTTCGTCTTCGTTGGCGCAGTTGTACGTCTGGTTGTCGTTCAAGACGATCTCGGACATCAGTTCGACGATGATCAGCATCGTTCTGGCGACCTACGCGCTCGAGGTCACGGGCTCCGCCGCGCTGCTCGGCCTGACGATGGCGTCGCGTCTGCTGGGTGCGGTCGCGGGCGGCGCCGCGGTGCCGCGGCTGAGCCGGTTCTCCCGCCGTACCCTGATCTTCGCCGCGGAAGCGGGCAGTGCACTGGCGATCGGCGTGCTGGCGATGTCGTCGCGTGCCGCCGACGCGTCGCTCATCTATTTCGTGCCGTTCTTCATCGGCCTTTTCCAGGGGATCTACCGGGTGTCCATCATGTCCGAGGTTCCGGAAATGGTCGGGCAGGAGGGCCGGCATCGTTTCAATGCGATCCTCAGTGCGACCGATGGGGTGTCGGTGGTCGGCGGTAGCCTGCTCGCATCGGTGATCACGCAGTACCTGGCCTACAAGAGCGTATTCCTGATCGATTCGATCACGTTCGCGATCTCCGCCATCGCATTTCTGATGCTGGTGGGCAACATGCCGCGCCGGCATCGACCGGCCGAGGAGACGCGCGCTGCGGCCGAGGCCGGCGCACTGCCGCGCGCGGCGCGCTATCTGTCGGTCATCGTGATGCTGGTGATCGGCGCGCGCTTCGTCGAAGCGTTCGGCTCGGGTACGCACAATGTCGGCTTCCCGATCAGGTCGCAGCTGTTCGACCCGATTCAGCCCGCGTTTCTATACGGCTGGCTGATGGCTGTGTGGGGTGTCGGACGGCTCGTTTCCGCGGCAGTGACGCCGCGCTTGCTGGAGCGTCTCGAATCGCGTCGCCAGCCGCTCGAGCCGTATTTCATCGCGTTGCTGATCCTGACCTTCGCGTGCTTCCTCGGCGTCTTCGAGGTGCGTGGCATGCCGGGCATGTTGGGCTTCGTCTTGCTGGCGGGCATTTTCGACGCCGCCACGGAGACGATCTACTATTCGCTCCTGCAGTCGACGCCGGCCGCGTCGCGCGATCGCGTGATCGGTATCTCGTACGTTGCCGAGCGCACCGGCCTCGGATTGGGCATGCTGGCGGTCGGGTTCGTGTTCTCCCGGCTCGGAATGGACGTGACGGCACTGCTGTTCTATGGTGGCTCCATCGCGCTGGCCGGCGTGGCGTTCGTGGGCGTCAAAAGACGGCTGGCGCAGGGGGCAGCGGTCGGGCAGATCGACTGATTCCGGATGTTTTCTCTGGTTCGTCAAGGCGACCCGAGGCATCTTCTCCGAGCGTCCACAACGGGCCGACGAGCGCGAACGTCGAACAATCAAAGAGGCTTCCGCCGCTGCCCTGCCGTCGGTGAGGTCATGAGCCTGCATGCCCCCGCGCTGCGCGGCCGGCACAGGGTGACGACGGCCGTCAGCGCTACGCAGGTACCCGCAGGGTTCTACCTATCCCAGACGAACGATAGATCGCTAGCGCTCCGGCGACTCCTCGGGCGCAGACGTCACAGCCGGCGGCAACGGGCGATTCGCAATCTCTGTCGCTTCAGTTCGCGGCACACCCAGCGTCTGCAACAGGGATGAAGCTGCACGCTCGGCAAAGCCGTTCTGACTGTACCCGATCATGTTCAACATGTCGGTAACCGGCTTCTCGTCCGCATCGAATCGGAGCTCGATCGCAATGGCGGTCAGTACCGCGCCCCCGACCGTAATCACGCTCATCAGCGGGTCGCTTGCCGAGAATCTCCCGGCGACGATGCCTTTCTGAATATCCCTCAACAACCGCGGTCCGAGGCCGCGGCTGAGCGCTCGCATGGACAACCCTTCGCGCAGGAGAAATTGTCCCCAGACCGGCTCGCTTCTGGCTCGCAGCAATGTATGGCGCAGCGACACGGAAATGATCTCGGCCGGGTCGGTGAGGCTGCCTGCGATGCGGTCCAGGGTATCCGCGAACTCCTCGAACACGATTTCCAGAACCGCGGCATGAATCGCCTCTTTCGATTCGAAGTGGTTGTAGAACGACCCGAAACCCACGTCCGCGGCTTCCGTAATTTCATTGATCGCGACGCCTTCCATCCCCTTTTGCGCCATGAGTACAAAGGCGGCATCCAGCAATCGCGCGCGCGTCTCGCGCTTGCGGCGCGCGCCCCGCGGCTCGCGAACCTCGGGGCTCGACGGCGCTTGCCCGTTCGAGACGGCCGGCGACGGTGTTCTGGTGCGACGGGAAGAAGTGTTGGGCATCGGCGTGCGCATGGTTTCGGTGTTCGAGTATACGTTCGAACGTCAAAATTGACAAAGTTATCAGTTATGACTTTAATGTCATCAAGACGGCCGGTAGTGGCCAGTCCCGAGAATGGGAGACGGAACGGTGGTGGAGACAAAACTGACGTGCGAGCCGGGCGTCCATAAAGGCAACGACAACGCGAGCTGTGTCGGCGGCCGCGACTTGCCATCGGATGTAGACGTGCTGGTGGTGGGCTGCGGCCCCGTCGGCGCGGCGATCGGCGCGCTTCTTGGCCGGGATGGCGTGCGTGTGCTTGTCGTCGACCGGGCGGCGGAGATCTTCATGGCGCCGCGTGCGATCGCGCTCGACAACGACGCGCTTCGCATCCTGCAGTACATCGGGGTGAACGAAGCCGACCTCGATACGGTGGCGATCCCGTACGTCCGGATGCGCTCTCCCTGGTTCGGCGAGTTCGGGCGCATCAATACGCTGGGGAGCGTCGATGGCCATCCGAAGCTCGTGACGTTCTATCAACCGGACCTGGAGCGATGCTTGCGTGCCCGACTGGCCGCGCACCGCACCGCCCGAATGGCGCTGGGTGTGACGCTCGTCTCGCTCGACGAGCACGCCGATCATGTCGCCGCCACGCTCGACGGCGGGCAGGGCGCGCGGCACGTCGTGCGCGCTCGCTACGTCGTCGGTGCCGATGGTGCCAGTTCGATCGTGCGCCAGTTGATCGGACAGGATTTCAAAGGCAAGACGTTCGCGGAAGACTGGTTGATCGTCGACGCGCGAAACGTGCGCCGACCCATCGACCATGTCGAGTTCATCTGTGACCACCGGCGGCCGACGCCTCATATGACCGCTCCCGGTGGGCGCGAGCGTTGGGAATTCATGCTCCATCCCGGCGAGACGCGAGAGGAAATGGAATCCGACGAACGCATCCGCGAGCTGCTCGCGCCGTGGGGCGGCATCGATGACATCGTGATCGAACGCAAGGCCGTGTACCGCTTTCATGCCCGAACCGTCAGGGCCTTCAGCAAAGGACGCGTTTTTCTTGCAGGCGATGCCGCCCATATCACTCCGCCGTTCGCTGGCCAGGGGCTCGTCGCCGGTCTGCGCGATGCCGCAAATCTCGGCTGGAAACTGGCGTGGGTCGTCAAAGGCCACGCAACCCAGAAAATTCTGGACTCCTACGATCGGGAACGCCGGCCGCACGCGAAGGCGATGATCGGCGTCGCGAAATTCATGGGGAAGCTCGTGATGCCGCGAAATGCCGGGATCGCGTTGTTCACGCATGGTCTGATGCGATTGACACGGCTCGTTCCGCCGCTACGGAATCACTTCGACGAGCTCGGGATCAAGCCGAAGAATGCGTTCCGGCGCGGTCTGTTCGTTCCCGGCCATTCATCCACGCGGCTCGTACGCGGCGCGGCGCTGCCGCAGGGATGGCTGCGCAAGCACGATGGCGCGATCCACCTGAGTGACGACGTGTTCGGTAGCGGTCTCGCGTTGATCGGATTCGGACGGGACCCAGGCGTCGAGCTCGACGCCAGCGCACGAGCCGCGTTCATTGCAGCGGGTGGCGTCGTGGTGCGGGTCGTGCACCGCGGGCAGCGCCTTCATCGCATCGACAACGACGGATGGGAAGACCTGGACGGTACGTTCATGCCGGGTGTCGTGCGGTTTGGCTGGGCGGCCGTGATTCGGCCGGACAAAACGGTCCTGCACGAAGGCCCGGTAGCCGACTCGACCCGTCTCGTTCTTGAATCCCTGCGATTGCTTGGTGCGCGCACGTCGTTGTCGTCGCTGACCGATCACATTGCCCAGCCGATTTCCTGAGGCCCCCATGAAGCTCACTACTGCACAACCCGCACGGAGTCCCCAGCCGACGACGAAGGCCCGGGCGCTTTCCTATCTGATGTTCGAGCGTCCCGATCTCGAGCGGGCCGAACGATTTCTCAACGATTTCGGCCTGCGGACGGTATCCCGTGACGGCGACCATCTGTTCCTTCGGGGCACGGCCGCGACACCGTTCTGCTACGTCGTCCGGCGGGCTGAAAAAAACCGCTTCGTCGGCTTCGGGCTCGAAGTCGACGGCATCGACGCACTGCGCAAGCTTGCCGACGTGCCGGGCGCGTCGGACGTGGAGCCGTCGCCGTGGCCCGGTGGCGGGCATCGCGTCACGCTCGTCGATCCGTCGGGTTTTCGTGTCGACGCAGTCGCGGGACAAGCGCGGGCCGGCGCCCTGCCGCACCGGTCGGCGTTACCGTTCAACTCGCCCGATTCCATCGTTCGCGTGAACGATACCCAGCGTCCGCCGCTGGAAGTGCCGGAAGTGATTCGCCTCGGTCATGTCGTGCTCGAACTCGCCGATTTCCAGGCGACCTGCGCGTGGTACACGTCTCACTTCGGCTTCATCCCGAGCGACGTTCAGGTGTTGCCGGACGGCTCGCCCGCCGTCGCGTTCCTGCGACTCGATCGCGGGGCGACACCCGCCGATCACCATACCCTGGCATTGGCACAGGGGTTCGCAGCGCTGTACAGCCACTCGGCATTCGAGCTGGTTGACGCGGATGCCGTGGGGGTCGGGCAGCGTGTGCTGAGCGAAAGAGGATGGACGCACGCATGGGGAATGGGGCGCCACATTCTCGGCAGCCAGGTCTTCGACTATTGGCAGGACCCTTGGGGCGACAAGCACGAACACTATTGCGATGGGGACATGTTCACGGCGGACGTGGCGACGGGTATCCACGAAGTCAGCCGTGAAGCGATGTCGCAATGGGGCCCCCGGATGCCGCGCAGCTTCACCAAACCGAAGATCACCGCGGCGAGCATCGCATCGCTCATCCGAAACCTCCGGACCAGTCCGGACGTCACGTTCGCGAAGCTGCGCACGCTCGCGAAGCTGTTTGCGTGACCTTCATCTTCACTCAGACCTGTTCGAGGCATCTTCATGGCATTGCACGTCTTGCACTACCGGCATCAGGGGCGCGCCCAATGGGGCGTGGTGAGGAATCACCGGATCACACCGATACCGGGCGACTACTCGACCACTGGCGAATTCGTGCGAGCCCATCGGATCGATGAACTCGCCGCGCTCGGTGGAGAAACGATTTCCGAGTCGGACGTCGAGTGGCTGTCGCCGGTCACGCGCAATCAACGGTTCGTTTGCCAGGGCGCCAACTATCGCCAGCACATGATCGAGTCCGGCATGAACCCGGACGCGAAGTCGTTCAACATGATCTTCACGAAGGCGACCAGTTGCATCGTCGCCGCCGATTCCGACGTCATCCGGCCGCAACATGTGCGGTTTCTCGACTACGAGATCGAACTGGGGCTCGTGCTTCGCCGCGATATCACGTCCCGGCAAGCCATCACGGACAAGAACCTGCACGAGTACGTGGCCGGCCTCGTGATCGTCAACGACTATTCCGCACGCGATATCCAGATTCCCCAAATGCAGTTTTACAAGGGGAAAAGCTATCGAACGTTCGGGCCGGTGGGGCCGTATCTGTGCCTGCTGGAGGCAAGCGATATCGCGCGGCTGCGCGCGCTGACACTGACACTGACCGTGAACGGGGAAGTGCGGCAGAGCGATTCGACCGGGAACCTCGTGTACGGTCCGGCCGAAACGCTCACGGAGCTTTCGGGTGTTCAGGATCTGAACGCCGGTGACTTGCTTGCAACGGGCACGCCGTCCGGATGCGCGCTCAGCATTCCGTCGCCGGCGAAGCAACGGATTGCCGCGTTGCTGCCCGAGCACATGAAGTGGCGGATGTTCGCGAAGGTTCAGGCCGCTCGCCCGCAGTACCTGAAGGCCGGGGATCTGGTCGAAGCACGGATCCGGAGCAGGGACGGGGCGATCGACCTCGGTGTGCAACGCAACCGAATCGTGGACGAGCGCGCATGAACGCCATCGCAACCGAAGCGGACGTGCTTCGGATCGAAAACCAGGGGCCGCCCGACGACCTCCCGGCCAGCACTTACGAGATGATCGGCCGCGGTGCGGCGATCGACCCGAGCGCGCCGGCCTTATCGTTTTTCCTGCGCGCGGACGATCATCGCAAGCCATTGCGCTGGACCTATTCGGCGCTTCTGCGGGATATCACCCGGGCCGCGAACCTGTTTTCGCGCCTGGGCATCGATCGCCACTCGGTGGTCGCCTACGTGCTGCCGAACTTGCCGGAGACGCATTTCGTCATCTGGGGCGGCGAAGCGGCCGGGATCGTATGCGCAATCAATCCGTTGCTGGAGGGGCCGGCGATCGCATCGCTGCTCAAGGCCGCAAACGCAAAAGTGCTGGTGACGCTGGCGCCCTTTCCGGGAACGGATATCTGGTCGAAGATCCATCCCATCCTGAGCCAGGTGCCGTCGCTGCAAAGCCTCGTCCTGATCGATCTGGCCGAGCGCGTGCAGGGGTGGCGCCGAATGGCCGCACGCGCGATGCAGCGTCGCGAATGCAAGCGGTTGCACGGGCGCGCGGGCGTGCGCGGCGCCGTTCCGCGCCACATCGAGATCCACGATTTCGACCGTGCGATGTCGCGTGAATCCGGCGATTCGCTGCTGATCCCCCGGCGTTTCGAAGCCGACGACATATCGTCCTATTTCTGCACGGGCGGCACGACGGGATTGCCGAAAATCGCGATTCGCCGGCACGGCAACGAGGTGGCCAATGCGTGGAGCGTCGGGCAGGTCGTCGGCGCCGGGATGGGCCCGGGGAAGACCGTTTTCTGCGGACTGCCGCTGTTCCATGTCAATGCCGTGCTGGCAACGGGCCTGGTGCCGTTCTCGCGCGGCGCACATGTGGTGCTGGGTACGCCACAGGGCTATCGCGGCGACGGCGTCGTCAAACGATTCTGGGAAATCGTCGAGCACCACAGGATCAACTTCTTCAGCGCGGTGCCGACCTTGTATTCGGCATTGCTCGACGTGCCCGTCGACGGTCGGAATATCGACTCGCTCGAGTATGGGCTCTGCGGCGCCGCGCCGATGCCCGTGGAAGTATTCCGTACGTTCCAGGATCGCACCGGGGTCCGGATTCTCGAAGGTTACGGGCTCACCGAGGGCGCATGCGTGAGCAGCGTCAATCCGCCAGGCGGCGAACGGCGTCTCGGTTCGATCGGTTTGCGCATCCCTGGCCAGATGATGAAGGCGGTGATACTCGACGACGCCGGCCGCTACGTGCGCGATTGCGTCGAGAACGAAGTCGGTGTGCTGACGATTTCCGGGCCGAACGTGTTCGCGGGCTACCTTCAGGAAGATCAGAACAAGAGCCTGTGGCTCGATCTCGGCGACGGCCGGCAGTGGCTCAACACCGGGGATCTCGCGCGGCGCGATGCGCAGGGCTACTTCTGGCTCACGGGGCGCCGCAAGGAGCTCATCATCCGGGGCGGACACAACATCGATCCGGCGACAATCGAAGAACCGCTGCACCGCCACCCGGCAGTGCAGATCGCCGCGGCAGTCGGACGTCCCGACGTGCATGCAGGCGAGCTGCCGGTCGCCTACGTGCAGTTGAAAGCCGGCGCAACGGCAACCGAGACGGAGCTCGACACGTTCATACGCAGCTCGATCGGCGAGCGTGCCGCGATTCCGAAGCGGATTCATATCGTCGATGCGATGCCGCTCACGGCGGTCGGCAAGATCTTCAAGCCCGAACTCAAACGATGGGAGACGTTCGACGCACTGATCTCCGCGCTGAAGGATGCCGGCGTCGAGGGTGCGCGGGTGAGCATGGTGGACGACCCGTCGCGCGGGCTCGCGTTGCATGTGGCGCTGAGCGATCGCGCGCAGATAGCGAAGACCAATACGGTGCTGGGGCGCTTCCCGTTTGCCTTTTCGACTTCTGTCGAACCCGAACATCAGTGATTGTTGATGCTCGGAATGTTTGGGGTTGACGTAAGCAAATAAATTCGGAATACGAAGTGAATAAAAACGGGATTTTTCTTGTCCAAAATCTGGAGACAATCATGAAGCGAATCAGCGCAGGAACCGTCGTACTGGTCGCGGCCATCTCTGGCGCGCATGCTCAATCAGCCGGCCAGTGGGTAGTCAATGCCGGCTGGTCCCATTTCGCGCCGCAGGGGTCGGCTGATCCGCTGACCGTCAATGCGCTCGGCCAGTCACAAGTGATGACCGGCAGCGGTGGGGAGATCGCAAGCGGCGATACGTTCGGCCTGACCGCAACGTACTTCCTGACCGACCATATCGCGGCGACGACGGTCATGGGTTTTCCGCCGACATGGCACTTGAACGGCGCAGGTACGCTCAGCGGTTTCGGCGAGCTGGGGACCGCGCGGGCCTGGAGTCCGGCGATCATCTTCAACTACTACTTCGGCCAGCCGAATGCACGGTTCAGGCCGTATCTGGGCGCCGGCGTCACCTACACGTGGTTCAGCAACATCAAGCTCAGCAACCCCGTTTCCACCGGCCAGATCTATTTCTCGCCGACCGTCGGGACAGCGCTCGAGGGGCCGACATCCGTGTCACTCAGCAATTCCTTTGCGCCCGTCGTCAACGGCGGCCTGACCTACAACATCGATTCTCACTGGTCGATCAACGCATCGGTGGCGTATTCGTGGGTATCGACACGCGCCACGCTCACTACCCGGTCATCCGTCGGCACGGTCACGAGCACCAGCAAATTCCGGGTCAATCCGATCGTGACGTTCCTTTCGGTCGGATACCGCTTCTGAACCGCATTGGCCAGGACACGTCGCACGCATGTTGCAGTGCCGCCCTGCGGGCGACGTGACGATCGCCGTCGAGTTTCAGCGGCGCATGGCCTGACCGCGGACGTTTCGTGAGCGTTGCTCGCGACATGCGTCGAGTGTGACCGGAACATTGAGGATGACTAACCCGAGTGATGAATATGACCCACGTGGTGCCGATGATGAATGTGACACCGACGTTAGGAATGTTCGAGCACGCACTCTATCGGCATAAGTGACAAAAATATCAGTATTGAGTTTAATGTCACCAAATGTTGTGGCCGGCCCCCACGGGGCACCTGGTTACCGCTCTCGGCGACGACGGCGTTGGGGGTGACTTGATCCCAAGGGAGCGAACTCGCAGCGGGGGCGCCCCGAACCGTCTTACGCGGGTGTTACCCGGGGAGGGAGATGTGAGGTCGATTAACTGTGTTTACGCCGCCGCGCTCATCGCGGGATGGGCAACGCCCCATGCGTACGCCGAACTGGGCGGCGCGCCGATATCGCTGTCCGCCGCCGATCATGCCGCGAAAGTGCGTGTGATGCGGCCTGCGAATCGGGCGGCCGATGGCCTGACGACGAATCCCGCCGTGTACATCGTCCGTGAATCCACGCTCGAATCTGGAACCGTGATCCGCGAATACACATCGGGCGACGGAATCGTCTTCGGCGTCGCGTGGCAAGGGCCGACGGTTCCCGATCTCGCGTCGGTGTTCGGCAATTATCTTCGCGATTACAGCGCGGGCGTCGAAGCCGCGCATGCACGTCGTGGCTGGCGTACGCCGGTATCCGTTTCGACGCGCAATCTCGTGATCAAGACAGGAGGGCACATGGGGGCATTTTCCGGGCAAGCCTGGTTGCCGCCCGCGCTTCCGTCCGGCCTGACCGGCAACGATATCCTGTAACTCCCATGCAAATGATCATGAGCATTTTTCGTGCGGTCGTCCGGTGGTTCGGCATATTCAGCTTGATGACCGTTTCGGCAGCTTTCCTCGTTGCGTGCGGCGGCGGCGATTCAGGTTCCGGCGAAACGGGCGCCAATAGTTCTGGCGCATCGGACGGCAACACTGGGAATACCGCCATCATTACGGTTGCGCGAGGCGTTGCACGCGTCGTCAACATTCCGACCGTCAACATCAAGATTTGTGCGCCCGGAACGTCACGCTGCCAGGTGGTGTCCAATGTGCTCGTCGACACGGCATCGTATGGCTTGCGGATCGTACGTGATGCCATTCCAAGCGTTATCGGCAGTCTGCCTAAAACAACCACGAGCGACGGAGCGACGCTTTCCGAGTGCGGCAAGTTCGTTTCGAGTTACACGTGGGGCACGGTTCGAACGATTGACCTTGCCATTGGCGATGAACGTGCGAGTTCCTTGCCGGTGCAGATCATCGGCGATCTCGGAACGGACAACGTGCCAAGTTCCTGTACAAACGGGAATGAATCGGCGAACTCGGCCACGGCTCTTGGTGCAAACGGCATTCTGGGAATTGGCCCGGCGCCCTATGATTGCGGCGCACCCTGTGTAAAGGTCGCGTCGTTGAGCAACTACTACGCGTGCGCGGACGGAAACTCGAGTTGTGAACAAGTCACCGTGCCGCTATCGCAACAGATCAGCAATCCTGTCGGTCAATTTGCCGTAGACAACAACGGCGTGATTGTACAAATGCCGCAGATTTCGGAAGACGGTCGGGAAAGCGCGACGGGCTCGTTGATTTTTGGCATCGGCACGCAAAGCAACAATGCATTCGGTGCCACCACGAAGCTGATGTCGACGACGACGGGTGATGTGCCGGGAGCATTCCTTTCCAGGAAAGTCACAGCGTTCTTCGATACCGGATCAAATGCGAATTTCTTCGATGACTCGTCGCAGATTACGTGTACCAGGAACACGCAATTCTATTGCCCGTCAACGACGACCACTTATGCCGCGACCCTGGTTGGGCTCGACGGCACGGTGAGCATGATTTCCCTGTCCGTGGCAAACGCAGATACGTTGTTCTCGAGGAGTTCGACATATGCATTCAATGACGTCGCGGGTCACTTCGGATCGTCCTCCTGGCTAGATCTCGGGCTGCCCTATTTTTACGGTCGGACAATCTATTTTGGCCTGGATCGTTCGGCGGAAGGCGAGTCCGCGCCTTACGTCGCATACTGATGCGTTGAGCAGGGCCGGCAACCGATCAAGATACTTGTCATTGGTCTTCAATCGGTCGGAAATTGAGTCACCGAAGGCGATGGGTATTGGATCGGGGTGAGACCGGCCCGTCCAGTCGGTCTGCTCAAGCGCTTATCGGCACCCCGCCATTCGCCCCTTCATGCACTTGAACCACAGCCTCACAGCCCCGACCCCGCCCGCGACCGGAATCCGCGGCAGCAGAAACGGATCGTCGGTCGCACCGGCGCATCCGCGCCGGGTCGTCGTCGCGTTGCCGTAACCGGCAGCGATGACCTGATCGCGCACGCGTGCATCGAGATCGCCGTACGGATAACAGAACGATTCGACGCATTGCCCGCTCAGCATTTCGAGTTGCCGCTTCGATTCGGTCAACTGAAACGCCGAAACAGGCGCCGGCACATACGACAGCGCGACGTGATCGAGCGTATGCGAGCCGATTTCATGGCCGTGATCGCGCCACGCGAGCATGTCCTCGCAGGTCATCAGCGGCGAGCGCGCGGTCGGCGCGCCCGCGTCCCAATCGTTCGCGCCGCCGAACCGGCCGGCGACGAAGTAGCAGGTCGCGGTGAATCCGAGCGCATCCAGCACGGGCATCGCATGCGTCAGCACGTTGAGAAAGCCGTCGTCGAACGAAATACCGAAGACCTTGCCCTGCCGCTCCCCGCGCAGGTACGGCTGCAGTTCGCGCACGCTCAGGCCGCGGTAGCCGAGCTGCCGGAACAGCGTCATCTGGCGGCGGAACGCGTCGGGGGCGACGCTCAGGCTGCGCAGCCGGTCGGTCGGCGGCGGCAGCGGGCGGATCTGGTGATACATCAGGATCGGATAGCGTGGGGTGCGCGTAAGCATCGGCAGATCGCAAGAAAGCGGGATTACGCGGCCTTGCGGAAAATCCGCAGGGTCTTGAAGTCGCCGACCTCGGCGAAATCGGCACGAGCGGCCCATTGCGCGATGATCGGCTCGGCCTTCCGGTAGGCCGACGAGCCCTTGTAGAACAGCAGATGGCCATTGGGTGCGGTATGGCGCGCGAACAGGTCGAGCACCGCTTCGTCGGTCTTCGCGCCGTAGCGGCTGTTCGCTTCGTCGCGGAATTCGCACAGATGAAACAGCGTGACGACGTCGAACGTCGGCAGCAGGTTCGAATTGCTCGTATAGATGTCGCCGAAATACGCGAGGTAGGTCTTGCTCACCTCGGGCTGCCGCGTGACGAGATCGACGTACGACTTGTATTCCTTCGGCGATGCCGTCACGCCGAAGACGGTGTTGTTCAGATGCGGCCGCGCGCATTCGACGCCGACATGGTGATGCCCGCCGGTACCGAAGTGATAGATGCGGATGCCCTTGAGGCGCACGGATTCCAGCCATTCGACGAAGTGCACGTCGCACGGACATTCCTGCGTGCGCAGGTCCCAGTACTTCTTCCAGATATTCATTGCCATTTCGTCGATCTCAAGGAGGTCACCCAACGGTAGGGGTTGTGTCGAATCGATTTGTGATAGACGGACAAGGTCGCGTCGACGAACGCGTCGAACGAGAATTCGCGCTTGCCTTTCAGCCGCGCGCTGCGCCCCATCGCACGGACGCAGCCGGGCTCCTGCACGATCGCGCGCAGGATCGCTTCGATTGCCGCGGGCTCGCGCGGCGGGACGACCCAGCCGTCCACGCCCGGTTCGACGTTTTCGGGCAGCCCGCCCACGCGCGTCACGATCGCGGGGCAGCCGAGCGACATCGCTTCGCGGCACGCATACGACAGGCTCTCGTGGTACGACAGCACGAATGACACGTCGATGATCGAGAACGGCGCCCGCACATCGTCGAGGCGCCCGGTGAACGCGGTGCGCGACGCCATGCCGTGCCGCGCGAGTTGCGCGCGCTGCTCGCCGGACGGCTCCGCGCCGACCAGCAGCACGCGAAACCGCTCGCGCTCGGCTTCGGGCAGGCGGCCGAGCGCGGCGATCAGGTCCATCCAGCCTTTTTCGGGCGCGGTGCCGGCGCTGCTGCCCAGCACGATCGCATCCGCGCCGGCCGCGCCGAACAGCGCGATCTTGCGGCGGCGGATCTCGTCGGCCGCGAGTCGTTCGGCAGCGGGCCGGCGCACGCCGTGCTTGACGACCGTGACGTTGCCGTACGGCGAGCGCAGCGCGAGCATGCTGGCGACGTAGTCGCTGACCGCGATCGTGTGGTCGGTGGCCAGCCGGGCGCGCAGCAGGTTGCCGAAGCTGTCGGCGCGATAGGTGTTGTGCTTGGTCAGCACGACCGCCGGCCGATACCGGCAGCCGAGCAGCGCCAGCATCACCTGCCGGTGATCGGCGGACCCGTTCACGTGGATCACGTCGAAGCGCTCGGCGGCGATCCGCTGGCGCAGCCGGAGAATCTCCCGGCACAGCCGGTTCCAGCGCGGCTTGAATTCCATGTCGAAGATCGCCACGCCGGGACTGTCCTTCAGCAGTCGCGACAGGCGGCTGCCTTCCGGCGACGCCACGGTCACGCGGTGATGGCGGCTCATCGCGACGGCGAGATCGCGGACATAGGTGTCCTGGCCGCCGCCGTAATCGCCGTGGAAGTTGGTGTACAGAATGTTCATCACGATGCCGCTTTTTTGTCGATCCATCATTTCAGAGGAATACTGATGAAATGACGGGCCCGACCTGATGGAAACCATGGCGCGAACGCGGTGCCGCGTTTCCGGCCCGGGATTGCGCGTTGACGCCGGCGCACGGCGTCGATACGAATCATTTCCAAATATTACAGATCGTTTACGTGCCGTAGTGTCGAGGTCTGCGCATCTTTGTGAGAATGTGTCGCGATCGCTGAATCGTGCGGTCCCGGGCGTGGCGATCTCTCGCGGGACCGCGACCTGAAACGGCGCCGCCGGATTTGATCCCGACAGGTACCTTCCCTATAATGCGACGATTTAGTCCGGTTATTTCGGGAAGCATGGCGCGCACACGAAACGAAAACCTTCACCAGCAACGCCGCGAGCAGATCCTCACCGCGGCCGCCCGGGTCTTCAAGGCCAAGGGGTTCCACGGCGCGCGTACGGAAGATATCTGTGCGGCGGCCGACATGAGCGCGGGCGCGGTGTTCCGGTATTTCGCCGACAAGCGCGAGATGATCGACGCGATCATCGCGGTCGAGGTCGAGCGTTATACGCAGGACTTCGATCGCATCCTCAGCAAGGACGGGCTGCGTTGGCTGGCCAACATCACGGCCGACGAACTGACCGGGATGCTGGCGCAGGGCGATGACGGCCTGGGTGTCGACAGCTGGCTCGAACTCGCGCGCGATGCCGAGCGCCGCCCCGATATCGTCGGGCTCGACCGGAAGATGCGCGCGGATCTCGCGGGCTTGCTGGCAAGCGGCCAGGCCGAAGGCTGGGTCAGGCCATCGCTGGATCCGGCAGGCACGACGAACATCGTCTTCGCGATGTTCAACGGCCTGTGGCTCGACCGCAGCCTCGGCACGTCCGTCGACATGGAACGGACGGCCGCCGCGCTTGGCGATTTCTTCCGCACCTGCGTACTGGTTGCCTGACGCCCGACATGGCCGGCGCGCCGCGTTGACGCATTCGCCCGCCCGCCGTGCCTTTCCGGGCAAGCTGCGTCCTACCTGATCCGCTGACATTCCCCGACATCCGGCCGCACCGGAAGCCGGCCGGACCGCGACACCGGCCGTTTCCCGACGACATCAGGACGCAAATCAACTCGCGGGGCTTTCACATTTGAAAGCCGGTGCACCATTTGCGTTAGAATGCCCCCCCTTGTCCGCCCTGGCGACCGCCCGACGCGGACAGGTACCCGCATGGAGACACAGGTTTCAATTCGCAGCCGGACGCGAATGATTGACCCGCCGTCAGCAACATACGCCTTGTAATTTGGATCACTAATGAAGAAGAAGCACAACATTACCAAGTACATCGTTGTCGCGATGATGCTTGGTATCGCCGTGGGTTACGCCTGCCATAGCGCGTTTCCCGACCCGAAGATGGCGAAGGAAGTCGCCGGCTACGTGTCGTTGCTGTCCGATGTATTCCTGCGCCTGATCAAGATGATCATCGCGCCGCTGGTGTTCGCGACGCTGACCGTCGGCATCGCGCAGATGGGCGACGGCGGCGCGGTGGGCCGCGTGGGCGTCAAGGCGTTCGGCTGGTTCTTCATCGCGTCGTTCACGTCGCTGCTGCTCGGTCTGCTGACCGCGACGCTCCTGCAGCCGGGCAGCCACCTGAGCCTGCCACTGCCGCCGTCCGATGCGGCGCTCAATCTGAAGACGGGCGCGTTCACGCTGAAGGATTTCGTGGTGCACCTGGTGCCGAAGTCGATCGCCGAGGCGATGGCGAACAACGAAATCCTGCAGATCGTCGTGTTCTCGATCTTCTTCGGCACCGCGCTGTCCGCGCTCGGCGAATCGGGCAAGCGCCTGACCGGCGTGATCGACGATCTCGCGCAGGTGATGCTGAAGGTCACGGGGGCGGTGATGGGGTTCGCGCCGGTCGCGGTGTTCGCGGCGCTCGCGTCGACGATCACGACCGAAGGGCTCGGCATCCTGCTCACGTTCGCGAAGTTCATGGCGAGCTTCTATCTGGCGCTGGCGCTGCTATGGGCCGTGCTGACGCTGGCCGGCGTGACGTTCCTCGGCAAGCGCGCGTTCACGCTGATCCGGCTGATCCGCGAGCCGTTCCTGCTGTCGTTCGCGACGGCCAGCTCCGAGGCCGCGTATCCGAAGCTGCTGGACGCGCTCGATCGCTTCGGCGTGAACCGCAAGATCTCGAGCTTCGTGCTGCCGATCGGCTATTCGTTCAATCTCGACGGCTCGATGATGTACTGCACGTTCGCGGTGCTGTTCATCGCGCAGGTATACGGCATCCATCTGCCGCTCGGCACGCAGATCACGATGTTGCTGATGCTGATGGTGACGTCGAAGGGAATGGCCGGCGTGCCGCGCGCGTCGCTGGTCGTGATCGCGGCGACGCTCAACCAGTTCAACCTGCCCGAAGCCGGCTTGCTGCTGATCATGGGCGTCGACATGTTCCTCGACATGGGGCGCTCGGCCACCAATGCCGTCGGCAATTCGATCGCCGCGGCCGTGGTCGCGAAGTGGGAAGGGCAGCTCGACGCGCCGCGCGACGACGACGATTCGGACGATGCGCGCGTAGCCGAGGTGAAGGTGCGGGAAACGTCGGCATGATGCGTGGCAAATGCGGCAGTGCAACGTCGCGTTGCCCGACCCGCGGCAAATGACATTCGCCGGCCCGGATTCGATGCGGATTCAGGCCGGCGATGTGTTTTGGGGCAGTGGCTTTTCCCGATGTTTCCGAAATGGCATTCGCCGTTTCAATTGATCGACGTCGAATCGGCGGCGATATTCCGGCAGGCGCCCGCCTGATTTTCCCGATTCCCGATCCGGCGCGTAAGTGACCATTCACTGACGCGCGGCGGGCGCTCGCCAAAAGCGCGGGCGATTCGCAATTTTTTTCGATTTATATAACGCTATTCTCGCCCTGCGCATTATCGAATGCATGCCGTATGTCATACCGACTGCGCCGGATGATTCGGGGAAGAATTGACATCTCGCGGGCTTCAAGCCATCTGGCCGGCCGATCCCTCATGTGAATGACTACCCTGTTCAGGAGAGCATCCGTCATGGTCGCCAGAAAACGCATCCAGGCCGCGCTCGTTGCCGCGGCGATCGCCGCATTTGCGCCCTCTGCTCACGCAGCCAACACCACCGACTGGATCGCGAACACGTACGGCACGCTCGCCGCGCACGTCGGCAACGTCGCGCGCGCGATGTGGGTAGCCCCCGAAGGCGTGATCTACACGGCGTCGATGTGGGACGAGGATGAAGGCGGCGTCGCGATCTACCAGAACGGCAAGAGCATCGGCTCGATCGGCGCGCATTCGGAATTCCAGGGCAGCGCGATCACGGGCAACGCGACGTCGCTGTTCGTCGCGCTGCAGCCCGGCAAGACGTACGGCAGCGGTGCGGTGGGGCGCTACAACCGCGCGACGAAGGTTCGCGACCGCGTGATCCAGATCAGCGCGGCGACCAACCAGCCGCGCATCGACGTCGTCACCGGGCTCGCGACGGCCGGCTCGCTGCTCTATGCGAGCGACTTCTACGGCAATCGCGTGCGCGTGTTCACGACCGATGGCGTGTGGCAGCGGGATATCGCCGTGTCGGCGCCGGGTGCGCTCGCGGTGGACGGCGCGGGCAACGTGTGGGTCGCGCAGAAAAGTGCCGGCTCGATCGTCGGCTTCAGCCCGACCGGCGCGCTGCTCGATACGATCCGGATGCCGGCCGGCTCGCATCCGTCGGCGCTGTATGTCGATGCGGCGGCCGGGCAACTGCTGGTGGGCGACGAAGGGCCCGACCAGAACATCAAGCGCTATTCGATCTCGGGCCGGCCGGCACTGGCCGGCACGTTCGGCGTGCGCGGCGGCTATCTCGACACGACGACGGGCATCAAGGGGCAGGTCGGCCCGCAACGCTTCACGCGCATCGTCGGGATCGGCAAGGACACCGGCGGCAACCTCTATGTGCTCAACAACCCGTGGGGCGGCAGCTGGGATCTCGGCCGCAACGGCGCGACCGACATTCATGCGTACGGCAGCAACGGCAATCTGCGCTGGACGCTGCAGTCGCTGAACTTCGAAGGCATTGCCGCGCCGGACCCGGTCACGGACGGCGCGCTGTTCTACGGCGCCACGCATATCTACAGCGGCAGCGCGGGCGGCAAGTTCGTCGCGAACACCGTCGATCCGTTCACGTATCCGTCGGACCCGCGCATCAACATGAACGATACGCAGCGCGACGAACACTTCGGGCTGCTCACGTCGGTCGGCGCGAACCGGATTCTCGTCGCGGCCGGCCAGAACCCGCCGGTCTTCTACTTCTATCACTTCAACGCGGCGAACGGTTACGTCGCGATTCCGGACGGCTCGATTCCCGGCCCCGCATTCAATACCACGCAGCGCGTGACGGGCGGCTTCAGCCTCGACAGCCAGGGCGGCGTATGGGCCGGCCTCGACAAGACCGGCGCGATCACGCATTACCCGCTGACCGGCTTCGACGCGAACGGCAAGCCGTCGTGGGGGCCGGGCGTCGCGACCCGCATTCCGGCCAGCATCGTGCCGCTGACGCGCATCGTCTATCTCGCGGACAGCGACACGATGGTGCTTGCGCAGGGCGCGGTCGGCAGCAACGACTGGACGTCGATCGGCACGCGCATCGAGGTGTATCACGGCTGGCGCGCGGGCAACACGACGAAGCCCGACCCGGTGATCACGCTGCCGCACAGCGGCGCGAAATCGATCGACGCGGCGGGCAACCATCTGTTCGTCGGCTACTGGTTCAGCAGCAGCGGGCCGCTGTGGCCGAACGTCGACGCGTTCAACCTCACCACCGGCAATCTCGACACGACGCTGGTCAATGCGAACCCCGCGACGGTCGACACCAGCAGCGCGATCGATGCGATGTACAGCATCCGCGCGTACCGCCGGTTCAACGGCGAGTACGTGGTGATGAAGAACAACGTGAAGGGGAACAGCATCACCGTGTACCGGTGGACGCCCTGACAGGCTGAAGGTGCTGAAGACGCCGAACGTGCAGCCGCGTCGGGCAGCGGCCGTACTCGCGAAGTCGTGAAAGCAATCGTGAGTATTTTCGCGGGATTGTTGCGCAATGCGCATGCAATGCACCGCGGGCACCCTGCGCGCCGCGCCGTGCCGGACCCGCTTGCCGAACCTCCCGACGTGGAAATGCGGTTCCGTGCACAATGGCGGCGGCTCCCGCGGACGTTGTGCGGGCGTGCACGATGAACGAGCGCGGCGGTCCCTGCCGCGTTTCTTATGCTTGAAGCGACCCAACGATGAAGAAGAAAACGATCCCGAATCGCCTGTTGACGATCGTCGCGCTGGCCGGCGCACTGAGTGGCCCGGTCCACGCGCAGACGGCGGAGACGGTCGCGACCGTCAACGGCACGCCGATCACGCAGGCCGACGTCGATACGCTGCTGCGCGCGTCCGGGCAGCCCGATTCGCCGCAGATCCGCCAGGCGATCAAGAACCAGCTGATCACGCGCGTGCTGGTTCAGCAGGCGGCCGAGAAGGCGAACTATGCGGACAAGCCCGAGGTCAAGGCGGCGATGCAGCAGGCGAAGGTGACGGCCGAGGTGCAACTGTACCTGCGCGACCACGTGAAGCCGGAGCCGGTGACCGACGAGCAGGTCAAGGCGCGCTACGACGAACTGGTCGCCGCGCTCGGCAAGAACGAATACAAGCCGCGCGTGATCGTCGTCAAGGACCCGGTCGCGGCGGCGACCGTGCTGAGCGAGCTGAAGGCGGGCAAGTCGTTCGACGGGCTGGCACGCCAGTACAGCCTGGCGCCGAGCCGCGATACCGGCGGCGAGCTGCCGTGGGTGAGCTTCAATACGCCGGCGGCGGAAGGCAAGACGGCCGGGCTGCCGCTGCCCGTTGCGCAGGCGCTCGAGAAGCTGACGGTCGGCGCGACGACGAAGGATTCGATTCCGGTCGATGGCGTGCGGGCGATCGTGAAGCTGGATGCGAAGCGGCCGACGCAGGTGCCGGGTTTCGAAACCGCGAAGCCGACGCTTCAGCAGCAATTGCAGGCGATCGCGGCCGAGAAGGCGAGCGCGCAGATGATCGGCAATCTGCTGAAGGACGCGAAGATCACGCAGTAAGGGCCATGCGACGGCGTCGACATGACGCGCGTCACGCGTGCCAGACCATGCTCGCGCTCGTGTCGGTTTCCGACGCGACGCGAAAGCCGAGCCGTTCGTAGAGCCGCCGCGCCGGGTTGCCATGTAGCACGCTGAGCGATACCGGCACGCGCGCGTGCGCCGCGTCGGTCAGCAATGCGTGCAGCACGGTTTTCCCGATTCTCTGGCCCTGGCGCGCGGGGAGAATCTGGATCTGATGGACGTGCCATTCGCTGGCGGCGCGTGTCACCTTCAGCAGGCCAATGGCATCGGCGCCTTCACAGACGATCATCGCGTCGTCGAAGTTCGCGCGGATGCGCTGGTCGTGCGCGTCATCGTCGGTCGGCGCGCCGACGCGCTGCAGATGCTCGGTCATCGTGAGTCGACGGAGCGTCAGCAGGAACGGGAGATCTTCCTGAGACGCAGCACGCAGATGGATCGCGGGTTTCATCAGTGATGAGAGGTTGCGTCGGGCGCGACGCTTCGGTGCGGATCACATGCCCGGCAACCGAATTTGCAGGCCGGCCGGGCGATGTTCGAGGACATCCGTGACCTCGTATTCGGTTTTTGCCCCGTCCGAAGTTTGCCACTGCTGCATACGGACATTGCACAAGAGCACGTCTCCCTTGCTGAAACTGATCTGGCTGTTGTTCACGCGCGACAGGAAGCCGGCATCGGTGATCGTCGCGTGAATCGTCGACGTGCCGTCGTACAGGCGCCACTTGTTGTCGTCCTTGAACGCGAGCGACACGATCGAGAATGCCATCTTGCGATGCTCGTCGAGCAGGAGCGAGTCGGTCGGCTCCGGCGCGTGAAACCATGCGATCTCGTTGTGGGCGACCGTCTCGTATACCTCGGTATCGGTGCCGGCAGCGAAAATCTCGATGCCTTCGCGCGCTAGCGGCGCAAGCACTTGTGCGATGGCTTGGCGAACGCGGACGTCACTCAGCAGCGTGAGGACGGGCAGGTCGATTTCCAGTTCGTCGCCGTCGACGTCCAGCACCGCGGTGTTGTTCTGCATCCGCACGTGCGTGATCTCGCGCCCACGCAGCCATTTGAGGACGGCGAAAAGCCCCTTCCTTGCCCTGGGCGCGGCGATGCCGAGCGCGGTCAGGATCGTCACCGCATTGGCGAGCGCCGTGCCTTCGTTGCCGCTCAGCATGTCGCGCATGCGGCCGAGCAGCGAGGTCGCGAGCGTGAAGTCGATGCCGAAGCTGCCCGTCTTGAAGCTGCCGCGCACGTTGACCTGCGGCCGGACCTGAGCGCCGCACAGTGCGCGCGTCGACGCGTCGAGCAAATCGCCGAAGGCCAGCAGCGCGGGCGCGAGTTCGCGTACGTCCATCTCGGACGAATCGAGCGTGGGCCCGTCGTACGTGATGCGAAATCGGCTCATCGCGTCGAAGGGGCCGATATCGGCCGGGCCGGTACTGTTTTCATCGTGTGCGGTCATGTCGAGTGCTGGCAAGAGAGCTGGACGATACCCGAAACGAACGCTTTCGGATGCCTTTCATCGTAGGGCCGAATGACCGGCCGCAGGCGATTTTGGCCATCAGGACAAGACGACTTGCAGACATGTCCCGATAGCGCCCGGCAAGCAGCGAACTTTTCCGATACTTTCCCGGTCACAACCGCCAGCTTGCGGGGGCGCGCCGGTACCCCGAACGTGCTGCCGCCTTCCGGTATTCCGTCGTTCCACCCGCCCGCCTATCATGCGCACATCGCTCGCACGCACGGCGCAATACACAGGGATTCTCGATGGACACCAAACGATCGCGGCCGGGGCTCGTCGCCGCGCTGCTCTGGGCGGCGCTGTATCTCGCGACCGGCTACATCTCGCACGAATTCAACGGCCCCGTCCGGCTGACGGGCTACATCTGGCTGCCGGCCGGTGTGACGGTCGGCGCATTCATGCTGCGACCGATGCGCGAATGGCTGACGCTGGCCGGCGCATTCCTGGCCGGGCAGCTCGCGCTGTCCGCGATCGAGCACGGCAGCTTCGTCAACGCGGTGCTGTTCACGGTGGACGAGGTCGGCGCGGCCGCACTCGCGGTCTGGCTCGTGCAGCGCGTGCGCTTCTCGCTCGAAGGGCTGTATTTCCTGCGCTCGGTGATTCTGGCCGGCTTGATCGCGGGCGTCGTCGGCGCGATCGGCGGCGCGGCGTGGTACACGACGCTCAAGGGTGCGCCGTTCTTCGACGTGTGGTCGGTGTGGGCCGCGTCCGATTTCGTTGGCGTGCTGCTGGTCACGCCGGTGCTCGCGTCGTGGTCGCGCTTTCGCGCGCACCGCTCGGGCGACCACGAGCGCTTCGACCTGGTGCTCGGCATCGTCGCGTTCGCGTTGCTCGCGGTCGTCGCGCTCGTGATCTTCGATGGCGATACGGCGCGGAAATTCGGCACGGGCGCCGGCTTCGCGCTCACCTATGTGCCGCTGTTCCTGACGGTCGCGGTGACGCTGCTGCTCGGCGGCCGTGCGGGCTCGTCGTCGGTGCTGGTGCTCGCGCTGATCGTGATCGAGCAGACCGCGCAGGGCGACGGCCCGTTCGCGTCGCTCCACGAGCATTACGGCAGTGCGCTGCTCGAAGCGCAGCTCTATCTGGCGGTCGCGTCGCTGCTGGTGCTGACGGTGAGCACGCTGAAGACGACGCGCGAGCGCGTGCACGAGCATGCGGCGGTGCTGCAGAACAACATGGAGCTCGCGCTCGCGAGCGCCGGCCAGATCGCGTACGTGCTCGATCCCGAGTCGGGCCGGATCGAATGGAGCGGCGACGTCGAGCGCGTGTTCGGCGTCGGCGTCGACGCCGCGCAGATCGCGAGCGTGCCGCTCGTGCTCGAACGCGTGCAGGCGGGCGACCGCGACGCGTTGCGCGACTACTGGAATGCGGAGATCGCGGGCGAGGACCGCGCGTCGCTGTCGCTGCGCATCGTGCTGCGCGACGGCGGCACGCGGACGATCACCGACCACGGCGCGCCGTTGCTCGATTCGAACGTCGACGTGACGGTGGTGGCGGGCGTGTGGCAGATCGAACGCGTGTGGCCGGCGGACGAATGAGCGGGCACGCGTCATGACGGGCCGCACGGCCGTGCTGCTGATCCACGGGCTCGGCGGCACGCAATACGATCTCGGTTCGCTGCACAAGGCGATGCGGCGCGCGGGCGCCGACACGCACATGATCACGCTGCCGGGGCACGGCACGCGCCCGGAGGATCTGGTCGGCGTGCGCGCGGAGGCGTGGCTCGACGCGGTGACCGAGCAGTACCGCGCGCTGGAACGCGAGTACGACACGCTGCACGTTGCGGGGATGTGTATGGGCGCGCTCGTCGCGCTGCTGCTGTGTCATCGTGTGCAGCATGCGCGCGGCCGGCTCGCGCTGTTGGCCGCACCGGTATTCATCGACGGCTGGTCGACGCCGTGGTACCGGTCGCTGCGGCACGTGCTGTATCGCGTGCCGGGTGTGGCGGAGCGAATGCGCGTGGAAGAAGGCGATCCGTTCGGCATCAAGAACGCGACGATCCGCGCGATCGTGAAGAAGAAGTTCGAGCGGCAGGACAGTTTCCACTATGCGTGGGTGCCGCTCGCGTGCGTGCGGCAGGTGGACCGGATGCGCGACTGGGTACGCGATGCCGCGCCCGGCACGCCGTGCCCGACGCTCGTGCTGCATGCGCGCGAGGACGAGCTGACGAGCCTGCGCTCGGCCGATTTCCTGCTGGAAAAGCTGCCCGACGCGCGCGGGATCGTGCTGGAGAACAGCTATCACATGATCTGCGCGGACAACGATCGCGACGACGTCGCGCGGCACGTGCTCGAGTTCTTCGGCTTCGATCCCGTGCATGCGGTGAGCCCGGCGATGGCGCGGCGGATGGGGCGGCTGGGATCGTGACGGTGGTGCAACCGTCACAATGGCGTCAATCCGGGGGCAAATCCATTTGAGGTTGTTGCGATCTAGTCTGGAAGGAACGGACGTGCGATCTTGCGGCTTGCGGCGAGTTCGATCAATCGTATTCGACACGGGGTGCGAAGGCCGGATATTGCCGGGCCATGTCCTGCAGGCAGTCGCGCATCAGCTTCGCGTCGCGGGGAAAGCGGCGTTCGAATTCCGACCAGCCTTTCAGCCGGAGAATGGGCGGCATATCGACCAGTGCGGTAATGGCGTCCCAGAACGCATCCCAGTTTCTTCCATACCAATCCGGGAAACTCAACTTCTTCATCAGCCGTACGTGCAACTGTTCGGTCGATTCGATATCGTCGAGTTCGATTTCTACCCGCGTGTCGCGTGCCATCATGTTCTCCGACGGACAGGTCGCGAAACATTCAATTCATTTCGCGTTCCGTACCGAGCATCATAGCGCGCGCTTCCGGCCGCCGCGCAATCCGCTCCCGGACCTCCGGCGCCGCCAGGCACGTGGCCACGGCTTCATACCCCGGCGCGCCGGGGTAAGGCGCCACGCGCGCAGGCGGGCTGTGATTGGCCGGGCACAGCAGGATGGTTTCGTCGGGGCCGACCGCCGCGAGATCGAGGATGGCCGACGAGCGCGTCAGCAGGAACAGCGGCCGCATGCCGGCGGCCGCGCCTTCGCGCAGATGCGCGATCAATGCCAACTGCGTGGCTCGGTCGAGGCCCTGTTCGATCATGTCGACGATCTGCGCACGCGGGCGTTGCGCTTCGAGGCTGACGAGGAGTGCCGTCAGCGCTGGCGACGGCGTCGCGCCTTTGGCGGCGAGCAACGCCGACGCGCGATCGACGCGCGACTTCAATTCCGGATCGGCGTGCAATGCGTCGAATGCCGCGGCACAATCGTCGTCCAGCCGATCGAGGCCGACGAACACCGCGCCGGGCAGCGCTTCGGCCAGCCGAAGCGCGAGCCGCGTCTTGCCGCTCCCCAGCGAACCGATGATGTAGTTCAACGGCCGGATATCGCGACACTCGAACCATTCGCCACCCCACGGCCACGGCAGGCTGAACGCGACGCCGGCGCTGCCTGTGTCGACGAGCCGCGCGAGTTCTCCGTCCGTCGGCATCCGCCCCCGTGCAAGGTCGGCGCGCATCGCGCGCACACGGTCGAGCTTGCCGACGAAATCCTGAATCCCGCGATCGAGCGCCGCTTCGTGAGCGGCCAGCGCGGTATCGAGACCGCGCGCATCGCCGTCGAGCACGCTCGCGACCTGCGCGAGACCGAGGCCGAGCTTGCGCAGTGCCGCGATGTCGGCGGCGCGTGCGAGGTCGGCCGGGCCGTACGCGCGGTATCCGGCCGGCGTGCGTTCGGGCGTGACGAGGCCGTGCCGCTCGTACAGCCGCAGCGCCTTGATCGAGACGCCAAGCCGCGCGGCGGCGGCCGATGCGTTCAAACGGGGCGTGTCGGTACCCATCCGTCACCTCTTGCTGTCGATTCGTTGCGGTCAGCATAAAGGCGATCCCAAGGGCCGGGTCAAGCGCGATCGCGCGGCTGTTCCCGTTCAGTCGGCGGCCGCGAACTCGTCCCGCAGCGCGCGATACAGCCGTCGGTAGCGCGCGAGCCGCCCCGCCAGCAGATCGACCGACGCGGCATCGGGCGCGACCGTCTCCGTGACGGGCGGCGCGACGCAGACTTCCTCCAGCGTATCGTTCGTCGCCGCCAGCCGTGCGAGTCGCGCCGCGCCGAGTGCCGCGCCGACCGCGCCGTCCGCATGGCGCTGCATCGAGAGCCCGGTCGCATTCGCGCATAGCTGCGCCCAGAACGCGCTCTTCGAGCCCCCGCCGATGAACGACACCGCGTCGAGCGTCGTGCCGGCCGCGCGCAGCGCGTCGTAGCCGTCGGCCATCGCGAACGCGACGCCTTCCATCACCGCATACGCGAGATCGTCGGCGTCGTGTTCGTTCGACAGCCCGAAGAACACGCCGCGCGCATGCGCGTCGTTGTGCGGCGTGCGCTCGCCGCCGAGATACGGCAGGAACAGCGGCGCGCGGGCCGGATCGGCGTGTTCGGCGCGCGCCGCCAGCACAGCGGGCGTCGTGCCGTGCGCACGCGCGAGCCAGTCGAGGCTCGCCGCGGCCGACAGGATCACGCTCATCTGGTGCCAGCGCCCTTCGACGCAGTGACAGAACGCGTGCACGGCGGCGTCCGGGTTCGGCGCGAAGCGGTCGTTGCCGGCGAACAGCACGCCCGACGTGCCGAGCGACAGGAAGCCGCTGCCGGCACCCGTGACGCCCATGCCGATCGCGGACGCCGCGTTGTCGCCGGCGCCGCCGGCGATCGTCACGGGCCCGTCGATGCCCCATTCGCGCCGCAGCGCGTCGCGCAACTGCGCGGCGGGCGCGTTGCCTTCGACGAGGCGCGGCATCTGCGCGCGCGACAGCTCGGTCGCGGCGAGCATCCGGTCGGACCAGTCGCGGCGCGCGCAGTCGAGCCACAGCGTGCCCGACGCGTCGGACATGTCGGACACGAATTCGCCGGACAGGCGCCAGATCAGGTAGTCCTTCGGCAGCAGCACCTTGTGCACCGCGCGAAACACGGCCGGCTCGTATTTCGCGAGCCACAGCAGCTTCGGTGCGGTGAAGCCGGGCATCGCCATGTTGCCGGTGATCGCGCGCGATTCCGGCACCAGCGCTTCCAGCTCGACGCATTCGGTGCCGGCGCGCGTGTCGTTCCACAGGATCGCGGGGCGCAGCACCTGGTCCGCGCGGTCGATCAGCGTCGCGCCGTGCATCTGGCCGGACAGCGCGATGCCGCGCAGCGCGGCGAAGCCGGCCGGATGCGCGGCGCGCACCGACGCGATCGCGTCGAGCATCGCGTGCCACCACGCCTGCGGGCTTTGTTCGGACCAGTGCGGATGCGGCCGGCTGATCGACAGCGTGGCCGCGCCGGTGGCGAGGGGGACCGATCGGGAATCGGTGAGCAGAACCTTGACCTCGGACGTGCCGAGATCGATGCCGAGGAATGTCACGTGTGAAGCGTCCTGTCTGGGGGGCACGGCGGCCGCGCGCGTCGCGGGGGCGGTGCGTCGTCGCGGCCGTGCGGTTCGTTGAGCCGGTGCAGCGCGCGGAACTTCGACGGCGGCACCTGCTTCATCGCGAGAAACTGACGGTTGAAGTTCGACAGGTTGTTGAAGCCAACCCGGTAGCAGATGTCGGTCACCGTCAGGTCGGAAAACATCAGCAGCTCGCACGCCTCGTTGATGCGCAGCCGGTTCAGGTAGCGCACGAACGACGAGCCGGTGTGACGCCGGAAAAACCGCGTGAAGGTGCTGACGCTCATGCCGGCGAACGCGGCGACGTCGGTTTCGCGCAGCATGCCGGGCAGGTTCTGCTGGAGGTACGACAGCACCTGGTTGATGGTCGACGACATGTAGTGCTGCGCGTCGCTGCGGTAGCCGGGCCCCGCGAGCACGCGCCGCTCGCGGCACGACGACAGCCGGTCGAACAGCGACATCAGGATCTCGACGCGGCGGCAGCCGTGCGCGTTCGCGAGTTCGAGCATCAGCGGCGCGACCTCGACGCCCACGCGGTCGGGAAACTGCACGCCGCGCGCCGCGTCGTCGATCAGGTCGATCACCGGCTGCAGCTCGCTGAACGCGCCGACCATCTTCTCGATCGCATCGCGCGAGAACTGCAGCACGACGTCGCGCGACGGCACGCGTTCGCCGTCGGCCAGCTCGCTGACCCAGTTGTGCGGCAGGTTCGGCCCGGTGACGATCAGGTTGCCCGGGCCGAAGTCGCCGATGTGGTCGCCGACGAACACCTTGCCGCGCGACGCCTGGATCAGGTGAATCTCGTACTCCGGATGGAAGTGCCACTTCGCGAACGAATGCGGATAGTCGTGGACCCACGCGCGAAACGATTCGTCGCGGTGGGTGGGAACGATCTCGAGATCCGGGTTCATCGTGTGCTCCGTCGGGGCGTGCCGGCGTGCTACGGACGGGACATCGACCAGCCCGTCGCGGCGGGCGGCGTGGCGCGCGTCGCGGCCGTCGGCGGCACCGCGTGCGCGATCGGGTTCGCATCCGGCAGCGTGACGTTGCGCTCGGTGCCGGCGTCGAACAGATGCAGGGCTTCTTCGTCGAAGCGAAACGCTACCACGGCGCCGGGCGCCGGGGCCATCGGGGCCGGCACGAGGGCCGCGCACGGCTGGCCGCGCCAGTCCAGCGTGACGAGGGCCTCGGCGCCGAGCAGCTCGACGAGCTCGACCGTGCCGGTCAGCGCGAGCGCGCCCGGGGTCGGATCGCCTTCGGCGACGAGCCGCAGGTGGTTCGGCCGGATCGCGGCCTTCACCTGCTGACCGTCGTGCAGGTGCGCGAAGCGCGGCGATGCAAGCGGCCAGCGCGCGCCGTTGCAGTCGAGCAGCACGGTCGCGCCGACACGCTCGATCGTGCCCGCCGCGAAGTTCATCGCCGGCGTGCCGACGAACCCGGCCGCGAATACCGTGTGCGGCTGGCCGTACAGCTCGGCGGGCGTGCCGATCTGCTCGATGTGGCCGCCGCGCATCAGCACGACGCGGTCGGCGAGCGTCATCGCTTCGAGCTGATCGTGCGTGACGTACAGCGTGGTGGTCTTCAGTTGCCGGTGCAGTCGCTTGATGTCGGCGCGCAACTGCGTGCGCAGCTTTGCGTCGAGGTTCGACAGCGGCTCGTCGAACAGGAACACGGCGGGCGTCTTGATCATCGCCCGCGCGATCGCCGCGCGCTGCTGCTGGCCGCCCGACATCGCGCGCGGGCGGCGGTCGAGCAGCGCGTCGAGGCTCAGGATGCGCGCGACGTCGCGCACGCGGCGGTCGATCTCGTCGGCCGGCACCTTGAGCCGCCGCAGGCCGAACGCGATGTTGTCGTACACCGTCATGTGCGGGTACAGCGCGTAGTTCTGGAACACCATCGCGACATTGCGCTCGCGCGACGGCAGGTCGTTGACGACCGCGTCGCCGATCACGAGCTCGCCGCCGGTGATCGCCTCGAGGCCCGCGATCATCCGCAGCATCGTCGACTTGCCGCAGCCGGACGGGCCGAGCAACACGATGAATTCGCCGTCGGCGATCTCGAGGTCGAGCGGATGCAGCACGGCGGGGCCGCCGTCGTAGTGTTTCGACAATGCGTGGCAGACGATTCGGGCCATGGCTCAATCCATTTCGATCTGAATCTTGACGTCGCGCGGGTGCCCGCTCGCCGCTTCCTCGAACGCGCGCACGCCTTCGGAAAACGGGAACGTGCGCGAGATGAACGGCTTCACGTCGATCGCGCCGGATGCGATCAGCGCGAGCGCGCGCGGAAAGATGTTCGCGTAGCGGAACACCGATTCGATGCGGCCTTCCTTCGCCTGCAGCGCGACGACGTCGAGCGGCACCGGCGCGACCGGCATCCCGATCAGCACCGCGCAGCCGCCCGGGCACATCAGGTCGACGAGGCCCGCATACGCGTTCGCGCTGCCGCTCGCCTCGAACACGACGTCCGCGCCCCAGCCGCCCGACGCCTCGGCCACCGCGTCGGCGAGCGGCCGCGTACGCACGTCGACGGTCGTGACGGCCGGGTTGCCGGCGAACAGCGCGAGCTTGTCCGGCACGACGTCGGCGAGGATCACGCGCGCGGCGCCGCCGGCGAGCGCGGCGAGCGCCGTCATCGCGCCGATCGTGCCGGCGCCGATCACGACGGCAAGGTCGCCCGGCTTCATCGCCGCCTTCTTCGCGGCCTGCAGGCCGATCGACAGCGGCTCGACGATCGCGCCTTCGGCGAACGACACGTTGTCGGGCAGCCGGTACGTGAACGCGGCCGGATGCACGACGAACGGCGTCAGGCAGCCGTGGATCGGCGGCGTCGCCCAGAAGCGCACGTCGGGATCGAGGTTGTAGAGGCCGCGCAGCGTCGCGGGCGAATCGAGGCGCGGCACGCCGGGCTCCATGCACACGCGGTCGCCGACGCGCAGGTGCGTGACGCCGGCGCCCGTCTCGACGACGGTGCCGGACGCTTCATGGCCGAGCACCATCGGCGCGTCGACGCGGAACGGGCCGATGCCGCCGTGGACGTAGTAATGCACGTCGCTGCCGCAGACGCCGACCGTATGCACCTTGATCCGGACGTCGCCGGGGCCGACCGCTTGCGGCAGGTCGATGTCGCGCAGCGCGAGCTCGCGCGTGCGTTCGAGTACGAGCGCTTTCAACGTGTTCTCCTTATTTTCCCTTGACCATCGAATTGAGCAGCCGGCTCAGCATGCCGACGAAAACGAGCGGCGGCAGCGCGAGCAGCACCGTCGACGCGTTGATCACGCCCCACGGCACTTCCTGGCCGAGCGACGTGAACGCGGACGCGACCACCGGCAGCGTCGCGCTGCGCGACGACGTGAGGGCGAGCGCGATCATCAGTTCGTTCCACACCAGCACGAAGCTGAACACGATGCCGCCGAGCAGCGTGCTCGCGCACACCGGCAGCGCGATATGCCAGAACACCGCGTACGGGCCGTAGCCGTCGAGCGCGGCGGCCTCCTCGATCTCGCGCGGCAGCCGGCGGAACACGGGGATCGACAGCCACGTGATGGTCGACAGCGTGACGAGCAGGTACGTGACGATCATCGACAGCTTGGTGTCGTACAGCCCGAGATCGACCCAGATCGCGATCAGCGGCAGCGCGACCGCGACGGGCGGCAGGAAGCGCAGCGATAGCAGGAAGAACTGGATGTCGCGCTTGCCGCGTATCGGGTAGCGCGCGATTGCGTACGCGGCCGGCACGCCGAGCACGGCGCCGATCAGCACGGCCGCGCCGACGATCGCGATGCTGTTGCCGAGCCCGATCAAGACCTCGGGGCTCGACAGCACCTGTTCGTAGTTCGCGAGCGTCGGCGTGAAGAAGAAGCGCGGCGTCGGCGTGACGATGTCGAGCAGGTGCTTGAGCGAATTGAGCACGGCCCAGAACAGCGGGAACGCGGCGACGAGCAGGATCGCGCCGGCGATCGCGACGGTGGAAGCGGTGGTGGCGGCGGGGCCGCGGCGGGCCATCAGTCGTCCCATTTGTTGACCCTCTTCCAGATGAGCGTGAAGACGAGCGTGGTCGCGACCATCATCAGCACGGCCATGCCCGACGCATACGACACCTTGCCGGCGAGGCCGATGCCCTGCTGGTACGCGTAGAGATCGAGCGTCTCGGTCGCGATGCCGGGGCCGCCCTTGGTCATCACGTAGATCAGGTCGAACGAGCGCAGCGACTCGACCATCTTGATGAACACGAGGCTCACGAGCGGCGCCTTCAGCATCGGCAGCGCGATGTACGCATGCACCTGCCACGTCGTCGCGTAGTCGAGCCGCGCGGCTTCGAGCGGCTCGGGCGGCAGCGTTTCCAGCAGCTTCAGGATCACGACCGCGAAGAACAGCCCCCACTGCCACACGTCGACGAGCGCGACCGCGTACAGCGCGAGATGCGGATCGGCGAGAAACGCGGTGTGCTCGACGCCGAGCGCGCCGAGCAGCCAGCTCAGGATGCCGGTGAGCGGCGCGTACATGAACTTCCAGATGAACGCGGCCGACACGCGCGGCAGCAGCACCGGCATGATCAGCACCAGCGACGCGAAGCGGCGCCAGCGGCCGTGCACGCGCTCGAACAGGAACACCGCGAGCGCGATGCCGACCAGTACCGCGCCCGCGACCGTGACGACCTCCCACAGCACCGATACCTCGATCGCGTTCAGGAAGCGCCGGTCCGACGCGAGTCGCACGAAGTTGCGCAGGCCGACGTATTCGCTGTCCGGGTAGCGCAGCACGCGGTTGCGCAGCGCGAGGTTGACCGCGGCGATCGTCGGGACGAGGCTCAGGACCGCGAGCAGCGCGAGCGTCGGCGCGAGGAACACCCACGGCAGGCTGGTGCGATCGCGGCGCGCGCGGCCGCGCCGGGCCGACGGTGCGGAAGGGGCCGGGCGGACGCCGAGCGCGCGTCCGCCCGTGCCGTCATTTGCGAGCGCCATGTTCGAGCGCGTCCTTCGCGTACTGGTCCGCTTCGTCGAGCGTGCCGCGGATGTCCGTCTGCGTGCCGGTGAACACCTGTTCGAGCGCGATGCCGAGGTTGTCGCCGATATCCGGCCACTGCGGCGTGCGCCAGATCGTCACCTGCGTGACGGGGTTGGTGTCGTTCAGCCCGGCCTGGATCTGCGGCGCGACGTGCTGCTTGAAGTACGGGCTGGCGATCGTGCTCGAGCGGTTGTAGTCGCTGAACACGCCGTTGCGCAGCCGTGCCTGCTCCTGGTCCTTGCTGGTCGCCCACGCGATGAAGCGGCCGGCGGCCAGCCGCATGCAGTCGTCCTTCGCGCCGACCGCCGAGATCGCGAAGCCGTGGCCGTACGCGGCCGACGGCAGCGGCGCGGGCGGGCGCGTGTAGCCGACCTTGCCGGCCACGCTCGACTTGCTCGCGTCTTCCATCCAGTCCGCGAACGGTGTCGATTCGATCATGAACGCGACCTTGCCCGAGCGGAACGCTTCGAGCGCGTTGCTCCAGTCGTAGGTCGCCGAGCCCGGCGGCGCGTACTTGAACAGGTCGCTGTAGAGCTGCGTGGCCTTCACCGCGGCCGGCGAGTCGAACGCGGGCTGGCCGCCCTTGTCGGTCCATGTGCCGCCCATGCCGAGCATGAACGGCGACCAGCGCCACACGTTCATCCCCGAGCCGCGCTGGCCGCGCGCGACCCAGCCGTACAGCTTCGGCGGCGCGTTGAGCTTCTTGATCGCGGCGACGAGCTGGTCGAGCGTCTTCGGCACCGGAATGTGCGCGGCGTCGAGCAGGTCGCGGCGGTAGAACAGGAAGTCGCCGCCGCCGATCAGCGGCGCGAAGTACGCGACGCCGTTGTAGCTCGCGACCGCGCGGCGGCCGGGCAGGAAGTCGTCGTAGTCGTAGTCCTTCGGGTAGTACTTGAGGAGCGGCACGATCCAGTTGGCCGACGCGAATTCGGCGACGTTCGCCTCGTCGACGTAGTAGATCTGGTAGGAACCGGCGCCGGTCGACGCGTCGAGCCGCGATTTCGCGCGGCGGTCGTTCTCGCCGAAGTAGCTGATCTCGACCTTCGTGCCGTTCTTCTTCTCGTAGTCGGCCAGCGATTTCTCCATCACCGACAGGCCGAGGCTCTTCTGCGCGAGCACGCGGAGGGTCGGCACCTTGCAGGTTTGCGCGGCCGCGACGCCCGGCAGACAGGCGCCGAGCAGCACGCCGGCTGCGACGATTCGCATCTTGTTCACCCGTGTCTCCTTGATTCTGCTTGTTCGAATGCCGCCGATGACGGCAGGGACAATGGTGTGACGCGGGCGACGCGATCACCACATCAAAAGAGTTCGTGAGCCGATACTTTTTGCTCACGGTCGGTCGTGCGATGCACAAAATGTGGTGGTCGGGGTGTGCGTGGTGCGGCCCGACGGAGAGGAATGGCGGGAAGGCGGCGTTACCCGAGCGCCGGTTGATGCGGCGCGTCGAGCGCGATCCGGTACACCCGCAATGCGTTGTCATGCCAGATCGCGCGGCGCGCAGGGCCGTCGAGATGCGCGATCGCACCGGCGAACGTGCGCAGCAGCGCGGGATAGGACACGCGCAGCCCGGCCACCGGGAAATTGCTGGCGAACAGGCAGCGCTGCCAGCCGAAGATCGCGATCGTGTCGCGGATGATCCTTGCGTTGTCCGCGTCGTTCCATACCGCATCGCGCAGGCCGAGTTCGGAGATTTTCACGCTCACGCGCGGCAACGCGGCGAGCGCCGCCATGCCGCTGCGCCAGCGCGCGAGCCCGGCTTCGGAACGGTCCCACGGTAGCCCGGCGTGTTCGAGCACGACGTCGACCGCGGGCGCGTCGGTCAGCATCGCGGCCGCGTCGCCGAGATGCCAGAACGGCACGCGCAGATCCCAGTTCAGGCCGTGCGCGGCGAGGCGTTCGAGCGCGGCCGGCCAGCGCGGGTCATGCAGCGCGCCCGGCCCGTCGATCAACGCATCCGGCGCGGCCGCGGTGCGCGGCTTGAACCGCACGCCGCGCACGCGAGGCCACGCGGCCTGTTCGGCAAGCCGTTCGTCCGCATCGCCGGCCAGCAGGTCGACCCACGCGACGATCGCCGACGGCAGCGCGTGCGCGGCCGCAACTTCATGCAGCCAGCGCGTTTCCGCGAGCGCCTCGTCGCGCGCGCGTTCGGCTTCGACGTGCACGCTGGTGACGAGCGGCGCGCATTGCGCCGCGCGCCGGAAAGCGTCGACGTCGAAGTCGCGGCACAGCGCCGCGTAGTCGCCGAACATGAAGCGTGCCGGGTCGTAGTGCGTCTGCAGCCACGGGTAGTGCGCGCCCGCATCGAGTCGCCACAGGTGGTGATGCGCATCGACGAGCGCATCGGGCATGCCGTCGGGCGGCGCTGCGTCGCGCATGTCAGAGGGCGCCGGCGAGCACGTACGACGCATCGGGCTCGCGCAGCGTCGCCAGCGCACCGACGAAACGCCACGCATCGAGGTCGAGTTCGCGCACATGGTCGTCGTGGAACGACACGTACGCGACGCGTCGCGACGGATGGAACGACAGCGCGGTCGGGTTCGCGGGCAGCGCGATGCGCTCGATCTCCTCGAGCTGCCGCGCATCGAACACCGAGATCGACCGCTCGCCCGAGTTGGTCAACAGCAGCAGGTCGTGACCATCGGGCGCGCTCGTCCGGTAGATGCGGTTCGGGTCGCTGCGCGTTTTCACGCGGCGGCCGCAGGTCATCGTCGCCGTGTCGATCTCGACCAGCGTGTCGTCGCCGCGATTCGCGACGAACAGCGTGCGCTCGTCGCTCGACAGCGCATTGCCTTCGGGGCGCGGGCCGGGCATCACCGCGCGCGGCGCGACGGTCGCGTCGCGCGGATGGAATTGCGTGACCGTATTCGACAGCAGATGCACGCCGTATGCGCGGCTTGCGTCGCGCGTGAGCGTCACGAGATGCGTCTTCACGCCGCCGGACGGCACCGCCATGTTCGGGACCTGCTGCCGGGTGGGCTCATCGAAGACGAGCAGCATGTCGTGCGCTTCGCTCATCGCATAGAGCCGCCCGTCGCGGTCGCTCGCCATCCCGTGCGGCCGGTAGTACGGCCACAGGTCGAGCATGCGCGTGTGGGTGCGCTCGACGAGATCGATCTCGGCAATCCGGTGATCGCCTTCATGGCCGCGCGACCACGCGGTCTCGATCCCGAAGATGCCGACGTACGCGTAGCGGTTGTTCACGTCGACGGTGAATTCGTGCGGGAAGTTCGGCAGCACGATGTGCTTGAGCGGCGCTTTCGTGTCGAGGTCGTAGAAGCTGAAGGTATGGGCGCATTTCTGCACCAGCAGCAGGATGTCGTTCATGGTGGGTCTCCGGTGTGTCGTTCCGTCCCGCGCAGGCGTCGTCAGCCCTCGCAGCGCTTCGGCAGCGTCAGCGCGAGCAGGCCGGCCACCGCGAGCGTGACCGCGAGGCTGTATACGCCAGCCGCCGCGCTCACGTGCTGCGTCAGCACGCCGACCGCATACGGGCCGCAGAAGCCGCCGAGATTGCCGAGCGCGTTGATCAGGCCGCGTGCGCTGCCGGCCGTCTCGACGCTGCAGAGCTTCGGCGGAATCGCCCAGAACACGCCGGCCGCCGCCTGCAGGAAGAAGCCGCAGCCGATCAGGAACGCGAACGATACGGCCATCGACGCATGCGCGTGCACCGACAGCGCGAGGCATGCGGCGAACCCGACGAGCGGCAGCAGCACGAACAGGCGCCGCTTGCCGGTCCGGTCGGACCAATACGACGTGACGAGCATCCCGATCACCATCGCGATGTACGGCAGCATCGCGAGCAGGCCGATTCTGCCCATCCCGCTGTGCGTGAGGTTTTTCAGCAGGGTCGGCAACCACATCGTATAGCCGTAGATGCCGGCCTGATAGCAGAAGTTGATCGCGATGAGCAGCCAGATCGTAGGGTGGCGCAGCAGTTCGCCGAACGATGCGGCCGCCGGCGTGCCGGCCGCGCGCTTGCGTTCCTGCTCGTCGCGCAGCGCATCGAGGATGTAGGCCTTCTCGCGCGGCGATACCCAGCGCGCGGTCTCCGGGCCGTCGTCGGCGAACAGCATCCAGACGACGAGACACAGCAGCGACAGTGCGCCCGCGCAGAAGAACAGGTGATGCCAGTCGTACGCGGCGAGGATGAAGCCGGACAGCGGCGCGGTGATCATGCCGGCGAGCGGCACGAACAGGATGACCATCGCATTCGCGCGGCCGCGTTCGCGATCGGGAAACCAGTGGCTGACCATCGTGAGCACGACGGGCAGCATCCCGCCCTCGGCCACGCCGAGCAGGAAGCGCAGCGCCAGCAACTGCCACGTGTGCGTGACGAGCCCGGTCAGCACCGACAGCACGGCCCAGCTCACGAGCGACCACGCGATGAACGCCTTGCCGCTGCCGAGTGCCGCGCGCCGGCCGCCGGGAATCTGCAGGAACAGGTAGCCGAAGAAGAAGATGCCGCCGGCGAGGCCGGCCATCGTCGCGTCCATGCCGAGATCGGCGTTCATCCCGCCGGGCATCGCGAACGCGATGTTCACGCGGTCCATGTAGGAAATGATGCAGGCGAGCAGCAGCGGTGGAATCACGCGCAGCCAGCGGCGGCGCGGGATGGCTTCGCCGGCGTCGTATGCCGGGGTCGCGGGGTTCAGCAGGTTCATGGTGTCTCCGTCCATCTGATGAGCGGCGGCGGCCTTCTGTCAGGCCGCCGTCACGCCGATGCGCAACGCACGCGCGTTGCGGGTACAAAAGCGATGTCTAGCGCCAGCCCGTTATTAGCGTGAACAGGCCCTAACGCCCCCAGCGCAGCACGATCGGGTCGAGCCGCCGCGCCGTATCGAGCAGGCCGGTACGCACCTGCGGATGCAACTCCGGCCACGGCGCGCGCGGCCGGTCGCACGCGATCACGCCGCCTTCCTTCATCAGCGCCTTCGCGGTGAGGAAGCCCGACTGGCGGTTCTCGTAGTTGATCAGCGGCAGCCAGCGCGCGTACGCGTCGCATGCATCGTCGCGGCGCCCGGCGAAATACGCGTCGGTGATCCGGCGAATGCCGTCCGGATAGCCGCCGCCCGTCATCGCGCCGGTCGCGCCGGCGTCGAGATCGGCGAGTAGCGTGATGCCTTCCTCGCCGTCCCACGGCCCCTCGATCGCATCGCCGCCGAGCGCGATCAGCTCGCGCAGCTTCGACGCGGCGCCGGCCGTCTCGATCTTGAAGTACGACACCGCGTCGATCTCGCGTGCGAGCGTCGCGAGCAGCGACGCCGGCAACGCAACGCCGCTCGCCGGCGCGTCCTGGATCATCAGCGGGATGTCGAGGCCGTCGGCGACTTCGCGGAAGTACGCGCGCACCTGGGCTTCGGGCACGCGGAACGTCGCGCCGTGGTACGGCGGCATCACCATCACCATCGCCGCGCCGAGCGCCTGGGCCTGCCGGTTGCGCGTCGCGCAGATCCGCGCGCTGAAGTGCGACGTCGTGACGATTACCGGCACGCGGCCGGCGACGTGTTCGAGCGTCGTGCGTGTGACGAGATCGCGTTCGTCGTCGCCGAGCGCGAATTGCTCGGAATAGTTCGCGTGGATGCAGAGGCCGTGCGAGCCGGCATCGATCATGAAATCGACGCAGCGGCGCTGGCCGTCGAGATCGAGCGCGCCGTGCGCATCGAAGATCGTCGGCACGACGGGAAAGACGCCCTGGTAGCGTGCGTTCATGGTCGGCCTCACTCGACGATGTCGAACTGGTCGAGGAATTCGGTCTTCAGCGTGAGGCCGAGGCCCGGCACGTCGTCGCGCAGTTGCAGGAAGCCGTTTTCGGCCACTGGCTCGCCGTCGAAGATGTAATAGAACAGCTCGTTGCCGACCTCGACGTCGAACATCGGGAAGTACTCGCTCATCGGCGACGCGAGCGTGCTCATCGTCAGGTGGTAGTTGTGCATCTGACCCGCATGCGGAATCACCGGCACGCTGTACGCCTCGCACAGCGCGTTGATCTTGTGCGCCATCGTGATCCCGCCGACGCGGTTCGTGTCGTACTGGACGACCGACACGGCCTTGCGGTCGAGCAGTTGCTTGAAGCCGTACAGCGAGAATTCGTGCTCGCCGCCGGAGATCGGGATGCGCGTCAGCCGGTTCAGCTCCGCGTAGCCGTCGAGGTCGTCGGCGATCACCGGTTCTTCCAGCCAGCGCGGCTGGTACTTCTCGAGCTTCGGCAGGATGCGCTTCGCATACTCGAGGTTCCAGCCCATGTAGCACTCGAGCATCAGGTCGTTGTCGTAGCCGATCACCTCGCGGATCGCCGCGACCGATTTCAGATTCTCGACCACGCCCTGCTGCCCGTGCGCGGGCCCGTAGCCGAAGCGCATCTTGAACGCGCGGAAGCCTTCCTTCAGGTACGTTTGCGCTTCTTCCTGCATCGCCTTCAGGTCGGTGCGATACAGCTTCGAGTAGTAGCAGGGAATCCTTTCCTTGGTACGGCCGCCGAGCAGCTTGAAGACCGGCTTGCCGACGCTCTTGCCGAGGATGTCCCAGATCGCGATGTCGACGGCCGAGATCGCCGCCATGCCGATGCCCTTGCGGCCCCATGCGTGGGTCGCGCGGTACATCCGCTGGTTCAGGTACTCGTAGTCCCACGGGTCCTGGCCGATCACGAGCGGCGCGAGGTACTGGTCGATGATGACCTTCGCGACGTGCGGCGCGAGCGCGACGTTGCCGAGGCCGACGATGCCGTCGTCGGTTTCGACTTCGACGACCGTCCACGCATGGAAGCGGAACGTGCTCATCGTTTCCTGCGGCGCGTACAGCAGGTCCATCGCATTCGAACAGAAGTTGCCCTGCGGCGGGACGGTCTTGCCTTTCCACTGGAATACGCGGGTGCGTACGGATCGGATCTTCATGAGGGTGTCTCCGGAATCGATGTTGTCGTGGGTAGAGGGCGTGCGAGCGTCACGCCGAAACGATCTGCGAACGCCGCGCGGCGCCCATTCGGCACGCAATCTGCAGCGCCTGCCAGGTCGCGCCGACGTCGGCCGTGCCGCGGCCCGCGATGTCGTATGCGGTGCCGTGCGCGGGCGTCGTGATCGGTACGGGCAGCCCGCCCTGCACGGTCACGCCGCGCGAGAAGCCGAGCAGCTTGATCGCGATCTGCCCCTGGTCGTGATACATCGTGACGATCGCCTGGTAGTCGCCGGCCTGCGCCTTCAGGAAGATCGTGTCGGCCGGGAACGGGCCGTGGAACGGCGCGTCGGTCGGCCAGTCGCGCGCCTGCAAGCGGCGCACGGCCGGCTCGATGATGTCGACTTCCTCGCGGCCGCAACTGCCGCCGTCGCCGCCGTGCGGGTTGAACGCGGCGATCGCCACCTTCGGCGCGGCGACGCCGTTCGCGAGCAGCGACCGGTAGATCAGCTCGGACGCCTGCTCGATCCGCTCGATGCTCAACTGGGCCGCCGCGTCCTTCAACGGAATATGCGACGAGATCCGCGCGGTCCACAGCTCGCCGAGCGTGTTGAATTCGCAGAAGTAGCCGGTCACGCCGAGCGCCTCGGCGAAGTGGTGCAGCTCGTCGTCGTGGCGCAGCCCGCCGAGCTTCATCGCGTACTTGTTCAGCGGCGCGAAGCAGATCGCGTCGATGTCGCCGGCCAGTGCGGCGTCGAGGCAGCGGTCGAGCACGGCGAGCGTCGAGCGGCCGCCGGCGGCACTCGCCTGGCCGACCGTGACCTGCGCGGGATCGACCGTGTCGACGGCGACGAACGCGGCGCGCGCGGCCGACGGCCGGTCGCGCGCGGCGGCCAGCGACGCGACGGGTTCGACGTCGACCTTGACGCCGGCGACACGCTGGCCGGCTTCCCACAGCCAGCGATCGCCGATCAGCACGAGGTTCGCGCGGGCGGTCGCGTCGGGGCGGGCGAGCAGTTTCGCGATCAGTTCGGCGCCGATACCGGCGGGGTCGCCGAGCGTCAGCGCGACGACGGGCAGGGCGGCGGCGGTCGAGGGGGTGGGCATGCGGTGTCTCCGGTGCGGCGCGCGGCCGTTGGTCTATGGGGTTGATGCTAGGTAGACGGAATGAGTCGGTAAATTGAAAACTCTTGATGAATCGATAACCTGGAGTAATCAAAAATGGGCTCGATCGACCGACGAGACTCGACCCCGCAACTGCTGAACCGGCTGCGCATGCGGCAGATCGCGCTGCTGCTGGCCGTGGACGAATGCTCGACGCTGCGTGCCGCGGCCGAGCAGATGGGCCTCACGCAACCGGCCGCGACGAAGATGCTGGCCGAACTGGAGAGCGCGCTCGGCCAGCGGCTGTTCGACCGCATCGGGCGCGGGCTCGTGCTGAATCCGGCCGGCGAGCGCGTGCTCGGCTATTTCCGCGGCATCCGCGGCAGCATGGAGGCACTGAACCGCGAGCTCGGCGAACTGCAGCTCGGCAGCGCGGGGCGGCTCGCGATCGGCAGCATCATGGCGGCGTCGCCGGGGCGGCTGACCGAGGCGCTGGTGCAGTTGAAGGCGCGTTATCCGCTGCTCGCAATCGACATCGCGGTGGATACGAGCGACCGGCTGATGCCGCAGCTTCGCGAAGGCGTGCTCGAAGTGGTGATCGGGCGCCACGTCGGGACCGACTGCGACTTCCGCGTGGTGGATGACGAGGCGCTTGCGATCATTGCGGGCCGCGACCATCCGCTCGCGGGCGCGGGGCCGGTCGAATTCGATGCGCTGCTCGATTACGCGTGGATCCTGCAGCCGGCCGGCAGCCCGGCGCGCGAGGTCGTCGAGCGCGAATTCCGCATGCGTCACCAGCCGATGCCGCGCGGGCTCGTCGAAACGGGCTCGATCCTGACGACGATGAACCTCGTCGACCGTTCGCACATGCTCGGCGTGATTCCGCTGACGGTCGCGCGGCGCAATGCCGAACACGGGCTCGTCGCGATCATCGATTTCGCGCTCGAACAGAAGCTGCCGTCGTACGGCAGCCTCGTGCGGCGCGATCGGCCGTTGAGCATTCCCGCGCAGCAGTTTCTCGCGCTGTTTCACCGGGACGGCGCGGGGGATGACGGCGATGCGTAATGGCGCGGTTTGTCAGCCGCGGCGGCCGAGCCAGCCGCGCCAGCCGCGCCAGCCGATTAGACCGATTAGACCGATCAAGCCGCACCAACCGCACCAACCGAACCAGCCGAGCAACCCTGGCAAGCCAAGCCACCACCACAGCGGAACGCGGTGAAGCGAGATGGCGACGCCGGCGAGGCGGCTGAGGCAGGCGAACCCGAAGTGAACCGCTTCAGCGCACCGACGGCGCAGCAGGCGCGTCGACGAGCGCCGGCATCGATTCGGACAGCGCGCGGTCCGGGCGAATCCGCAGCGCGGCGACGATGCCGATCAGCAGCATCGCGACCGAGCCGACGAACGGCACCGTCCAGCTGCCGGTGCGATCGACGAGATAGCCGAACAGGATCGGCGACAGGATTCCCGAGATCGCGGAACCGGCGTTCATCATCCCACTCGCGATGCCGGCATGGGTCGGCGCGATGTCGCTCGGCACGGCCCAGATCGGCCCGATCGTCAGTTCGAGGGACAGGAACGATCCCGACAGGCACAGCGCGACGCCGGCCGTCGAGTGCACGAACGCGAGCGGCAGCAAGCAGACGAGCGCGCCGACGAAGCTCGTGACGATCACGCTCTGGCGCGACAGCGCGAGGTTGCCGGTCTTTCGGTAGATCCGGTCGCAGAGCCAGCCGCCGAGCGTATCGCCGACCACGCCCGCGAAGAACACACCGGACGCGAACAACGCGGTCGATTTCACGTTCAGGCCCTGGCCGTTCAGGAAGAAGGTCGGCAACCACGTGAAGAACAGCCACGCGGTCCAGCCGTAGCAGAAGTAGACGAAGATGGTCGGCGCCATGCGTCGGAACAGCGGCCCCCACGGCGTCGGGCCGGACGGTGCGGCAGGGCGCGCGGTGCGCGTGCGGCCGTCGTCGTCGCCCGCCGGATGCTCGCGGAAGCCGACGATCCACCACGCGAGCCACACCAGCGTGACCGCGCCGATCACGAAGAACGCCGCGCGCCACGACAGCCACGTCATCAGCGCGGCGACGATCGGCGGCGTGACCGCGTTGCCGAGCCGGGAGAACGAATGGGTGAAGCCCTGCACGACGCCGCGCCGCTCGCGCGGGAACCAGTGCGTGACCGCTCGGGCCTGGGCCGGCAGCGTCGCGCCTTCGCCGATGCCGAGCAGCAGCCGCGCGGCGAACAGCAGCCCGAGACTGTGCACGAGCCCGGTCGTGAACGTGGCGACGACCCAGATCAGCCCGCAGCCGATCAACGTGATGCGCGCGCCGAACCGGTCGGCGATCCAGCCGCCGCCGATCTGGCAGATTGCATACGAATACGCGAACGCGGAGAATGCGACGCCGAGCTCGGTATTCGATAGCCCGAGTTCGGCCTTGATCGCGCCGGCGGCGGTCGCGAGATTGACGCGATCGACGTAGAGGATGAACGAAAGCGCGCACAGCAGCCACAATGTGTGGCGCCGTTGACGATGGTCGTTGGGCATCTGTCTCACTCCATGTTCGTGCGCGGCGTTGCGACGACGCTGCGTTCACGGGCGGGCCCAGCATCGCGCGGCGGCGAAGACACTGTCCAATGAATCTTTGGGATCAATCGATAACCCCAGGTGTTCATTCCGCTTTCAGCCGCACCGGGCGCATGGATGCAACGGACCCACAGGTGAAGCATTGACTGACGACGAACTTTCGCTCCGCCCGGAGAGCCGCTTCTGGCAGCTCGCGCCGGTGAAATGGTGGGTCCGCGGACACGGCCGCGACGGCTATTCGTTCCGTCTGCTGCTGTGCCCGCTCGCGATCGTGTTCGTGCTCGAATTCGTCTGCGTGATGGCCGGCGCGCTGTACACCAGCATCGCGGTCAGCGCGGCCGCGACGCTGTTCCTCGGTATCGCCGGGTTTTACGGTGCGCAGCGCGAATGGCTGATGACGTCCGAAACCGCCCGCGCGCTCGTGAAGGCCCGCATGAAAAAGGCGGCCGAGCGGCTCGCGTCGCTCGGTGTCGGTGCGACCGTGCTCGCGATCTTCGTCGCGGCGACGTCGCTGTCGCTCGTGATGTCGGGTCGGCCGGTGCTGGACAGCGTGTCGAAGGACGCGGTGTCGATCTTCATCGCGCTGGCGTTCCTGCCCGTGTACGTGTCCGGCGCGGTACGCAAGCTGGCGATCGCGCGGATCGAGGAGCTGGAGGCGTTGCGTAACGCGACCGTCGGCACGCGGCTGAAATTCGACCGCGCCGGCGCGGTGCGCACGGTGGTCGTGCAGGGCGCGGCCGGGACCGGGACGGTATCGGCGATGGAATACACGGTGCTCGGGTTCAGCCCGCCGCTCGACCAGGTCGGGCGCGAATCGCGCGCGTGAGGGTGTAGCGGCGTAACGGAGTAACGGCGCCAGGTTACGCCGGGAACCGCTCGCTTTCGGGCGCCGGCACGAGATCGTCGGGCCACTGCACCTCGAACCGCGTGCCGCCGGCGCCGGTCGGCACGCACAGCGCTGCGCCGCGATGCGCATGCGCGATCGCCGCGACGACGGCGAGCCCGAGGCCCGTGCCGCCGGGTTGCGACTCGTCGACGCGCCGGAACGCCTGGAACACGTGCGGCGCGAACTCGGCCGGGATACCGGGGCCGTCGTCCTCGACGCGCAGCCGGCACATGCCGTCTTCGATGCGGGTCTGGATCCGGATCGCGCCCGGCACCGCGTGGCGGCGTGCGTTTTCCAGCAACGCGAGCAACGCCTGGCGGATGCGCACCGGGTCGCAGCACATGCGCCGCGGGTCGAGATCGAGCACCGGATGCTGGCCGGCGGCCTGCAGCGCGTGCGCGAACACGTCGACCACGGCGCGCACCTCGGCGGCCAGGTCGGTGTCGCGGATCTCGATGCTCAGATGGCCGCTGTCGGCGAGGCTGACCACGCGCAGATCCTCGATCAGCCGCGTCAGCCCTTCGACCTGCACGAGCAGGCTGCGGTACAGCGCATCGCTCGGCGTGAACACACCTTCGGCGAGCCCCTGCAAGCGCCCGCGCAGCACGGTCACGGGCGTGCGCAGCTCGTGCGCGATCGCCGCGTTCCAGAAGGTTTGCTCGTCGGTCACGCGCTGCAGTTCGCTTGCGAGCGCGTTGAAGTTGTCGGCGAGCAGCGCCGCTTCCTTCAACGAACGATCGCCGGCGACCGCGCGCGCCCCGAGATCGCCCCGCGCGACGCGGCGGATGCTGTCCGTGACCGAATTCAGCGGCACGAGGATGCGGCGCGACAGGTTGATCGCAACGATGACCGCGATCAACAGGCCGACCAGCGTGGTCGAGATGATCCACACCCACTCCGGCCCGCTCGGAAGCCAGCTCACCGCCTGGAAAGATTGCGGCGAGTACTGGTACAGCAGGTAGTAGAACGCATAGGCCGTCACGACGATCAGCACCGTGATGCCGAAGGCGATCGCGCCCATCGTCAGCGCGATCTGGCGGCTCAGGCCATCGAGTCTCACTCGCCGCTCCACAGTTTGTAGCCGACGCCGCGCACGCTGGCCGGCACGCCCGCAACGCCGAGATCGTCGAGTTTCTTGCGCAGCTTGCTGACGTGGCTGTCGACCGTGCGTTCCAGCGCGTCGCCTTCCGGCAGGCAGGTCGCCATCAGCTCGGCGCGGCTGAACACGCGGCGCGGTGCACGCGCGAGCTGCGCGAGCAGCTTGAATTCGGTGAGCGTGAGCACGAGCGTGTGGCGCGCGCCGTCGACTTCGACCGTCGCTTCGTGGTGCTCGAGATCGATCTCGAACGGTGCGGCGCGCAGCACGCGCTGCTCTTCCTGGCGCGAGCCGGCCATCGACCGGCGCAGCACGGCCTGCGCCCGCGCGACGACTTCGGCGGGGTTGAACGGCTTGACCACGTAGTCGTCGGCGCCGATCCGCAGCCCGGTCAGCTTGTCGATGTCCTGGTCGAGCGCGGTCAGCATGATGACCGGCGTGTCGCCGCGATGGCGAATCTCGGCGAGCACCTTCCAGCCGTCGACGTGCGGCATCTGCACGTCGAGCAGCACGAGGTCGGGCTTCAGCGACAGGTGGAGTTCGAGCGCGCGGCGGCCGTCGGCGGCGTGCACGGTGCGCAGGCCGTTGCGCGCGAAATAGGCGGTCAGGATCTCGGCGATCTCGGGTTCGTCCTCGGCGATGAGGACGAGCGCTTGCGCGCCTTGGCCGGCGCCGGGAGATGAAGAAAATTCGGGCATGGCCACTCGTTCGGATTCAGCGGGGTTCCATCGAATCGCCATACTACCGTACGGCCCGCGCAACCGAACGCAGACGCGCGGGCCGCACCGGTCGCCATCGCGTGCGCGGTCTTTCCCCGACCTGTCGGGCGCGCTGCAACGCCCCGCCCGACCGGGGAATACCCTGTCTTTTTTTTTCGATCCTGTTTTATGTATCATGACCTATCTTTTGCAACATGTACTAATTCGGGGCGCCGGAAAATCCTTATCGGTACAGGGTGGTACGGCGCGTGTACAGACCGGAATGCGAACCGGATTCGCGTGCCTCGTGCGGGGCAGGCGCGCCGGCGGCAGGTGAAGCGGATCGGGATCGCATCCCGTCGTCAGATTCCGCGCGAGCGAAGGCAGCACGCCGCAAGGGCGGCCGCCGTTCGCGCCCATTGCAGGCGTCATTCACAGATCATGTCCAGGAAGTCATCCATCAGCGGGGCGGCCGACCCGGAGCGCAGGCAGTGGCTCAAGGTCGCGGGCGCGTCGGTCGCGGCGGGCGGTCTTGCCCTCGGAGCCGCACGGGCGAAGGCCGATGCGGCGCCGGCCGCCGGCCATGAAGGCGACGTGCTCGACGTCGCGATCGTCGGCGCCGGGCTGGCCGGCCTGACGGCCGCGCGCGACCTGCGCTACGCGGGCTGCGAATCCTTCGTCGTGCTCGAGGCGCGCGACCGCGTGGGCGGCCGCACGCTGAACTACGACGTGGGCGGCGGCCACGTGACCGAAGTCGGCGGCCAGTGGATCGGCCCGGGCCAGACGGCGGTCGCCGATCTCGCCCGCGAGCTGGAGGTCGGCACGTTCCCGAGCTACTACGCGGGCAAGACGGTGATTCTCGGCGGCGACGGGCGCGCCGAGATCGACCTGGAGGGCACGTTCGGCACCGACGAGGCCGTCGCGGCGAAGCTGAGCCGATTGTCGCGCGACGTGCCGTCCGGTGCGCCGTGGACGTCGCCGAAGGCCGGCGAACTCGACCGGCTGTCGGTCGGCGACTGGCTCGCGACGCAGGGCATCAAGGCGGAAGACCGGATGGGCTGGAACGCGTCGATCTCGCTGTCGGGCGGCGTCGCGCCGGCGAAGATGGGGCTGCTGCACTTCCTGTCGATGATCAACTCCGCCGATTGCGACTACGCGCAGCTCGACTCGATCAAGCACAGCGCGCAGGAAACCCGCTTCGTCGGCGGCTCGCAGCTCCTCAGCATCCGGATGGCGCAGCAGCTGGGCGACAAGGTGCGGCTGTCGTCGCCGGTGCGGCGGATCGTCGGCTGGGATCGCGACGTCGTCACGTTGCAGACCGATCGCGGCACGGTGCGCGCGAAAAAGGTCGTGATGGCGCTGCATCCGGCGCTCTGCCACCAGGTGCAGTTCGACCCGCCGCTGCCTGACAAGCGCATCGCGTTGCAACGCGCGTGGCCGGCCCATTCGCCGGCGCGCAAGACGGCGATGGTCTACCGTCGCCCGTTCTGGCGCGACAAGGGCTTGAACGGTCACATCTTCCAGACCGACGGGCCGGTGTTCTGGGCTTACGACAATTCGCCGCCGGGCGGCGAGATCGGCGTGATCAACGCGTTCGTCCGGAATGCGCTGGTGCCGTCGGACCCGCAGGCCGCGAAGCAGATGCACATGGATCTCTATGCGCAGGCGTGGGGCGACGAAGCGCGCGCGCCGGTGTCGTATCACGATCGCGACTGGGGGCTCGCCGACCCGTGGACGCTCACGTGCGTGTCGGCGATTCCGCCCGGCTTCTGGAGCGCGCACGGCGACGCGCTGCGCGCGCCGTGCGGCAACCTGATCTGGTCGGGCACCGAGACCGCGAACATCTGGGCCGGCTACATGGACGGCGCCGTGCGTTCCGGTCACCAAAGCGCGCTTCAGGCGCTCAATGCGCTGCGTCGTGCTTAGGAGAGCGAAGATGAAGAAACGCATGCTGCTGGTCGCGGCGCTCGTGGTGATCGGCGCGGCGCTGGCGCTCTACGGCCCGACGCTGCTCGGCTTCTATCGCCTGCAGCACCATATCGATACGGCCGCGCAAGCCGATGACGCCGACGGCGGCCCGTGGCCGCGCGTGACCGACGCGTGCATGGGCTGCCACGGCGTGAAGGGCACGTCGCTCAGCCAGGCGTATCCGAGTCTCGCCGGCCAGCCTGCGCAATACGTGGCCGCGCAGCTTCGCGCATTTGCGGGCGGCCAGCGCACGAACCCGACGATGGACCCGCTCGCGATGACGATGAGCGAAGCCGAGATCACCCGCCTGGCCGGTTATTACGCGAAGCAGGCGCCGCTGGACAACCGCTATTTCAAGCCGGATGCACGACTGCGCACGAAGGGCGAGCAGCTGGTGACGGGCGGGGCATGCGCGGCCTGCCACGGCGCACGGCTGACCGGGCAGGCGCAATTCCCGCGTCTGGCCGGGCAGGGCTACGATTATCTGCTCGCGCAGCTCGATGCATTCGCGACGGGTTCGCGCAGCGAGGCGACCGGCACGATGCAGCGCGTCGCGCAGGCGATGTCGGCGGATGACCGCGCGGCGGTCGCAGCCTATCTGGCAAGCCTCAGCCCCGCGAGGCAGTGAATCAACGGAAGCAACCGACCTCGGGAGTTCGAATCATGGATCACAGATCACTTGTCCTTTGTCTTTCCAGCGCGACGCTTGCGATGACGACCGGCGTCTATGGCTTCAAGTTCGTGCGCAAGCGCAACTTCCTGATCGGCATCGAGTGGTGGATCGTGACGATCTCCGCGTCCAATGCCGTGATCTTCTTCGCGACTGAATCGCCGGTGTCGTACTTCATTTCGCACTTTCTCGACGCGTTCTCGCGTGGGTTCGGGATGCCGGTGATCGCGGTCGCCGGCCTGATGGCCGTCACGCACGGCTACCGGCCGTCGATGCGACAGGACGTGACGCTGTTCGTGCTCGCGACGCTCGGGACGGTCGCGCTCGTGGCCGGCGTGTTGCAGCACGCGCTGCCGTACTTCTACGTGGCGATGTGGACGTTGATGTCGATCTATCTTGCCGGTTTCGTGTGGCGGCTCGTGCGTGCCGGCCACGCGCTCCATGCGCTGACGACGACGCTCGCGCTCGTCGCCTCGCAGGCGATCGCGTGCATCTACGATTTCTACAAGATCCCGGGCGAGGAAACCAACGTCGTGTTCAATTTCTATGTACTGGCGCTGCTGACCTGGTCGTACCTCACCGTCGCGCTCTATTACGCATATTGCGCACTGGAGCGAGACACCGGGCGCAGCAGTGCGAACGCGAGCGTCTTGTCGTATCCGAAATGAGTAGCTGTACTGAGGAAGTGGAAGCGGCTCGCGCCGGTTGCCGGTCCGGCTGCGGTGAACGCGGAGCGCGCGGATGGACCGGGTTCGCCTGACCCGCGCCGAGCGGCGCGATGCGACGCGTGAACGCCTGATCGACGCCGCGCGAGTGATCTTCGCGGAGAAAGGCTATGCGGCCGCGAGCGTGGAAGACATTGCTGCGGCGGCCGGACACACGCGTGGCGCGTTCTACTCGAACTTCCGCGGCAAGGCCGACGTGCTGTTCGAGTTGCTGGGGCGCGATCAGGACGAGGCTGCGGCGGCATTGCAGCGGATCGTCGGCGCGCACGACCCGGACGACGATGCGCAGCGCGCGATGCTTGCGTACTGGCGAAGGGGCACGACGCAGCCTGCATCGCGCCTGATGTGGCTCGACGCGCAGCTTCAGGCGGCGCGCGATCCGCAGTTCCGTGCGCGGTTCGGCGCGTTGCTGCACGACCGGCGCGCGCTCGCGGCCGCGTGCATCGACGCGTATGCGGCGCGGGTCGGTGTATCGCTGCCGTTGCCCACGCAGGTGCTGGCGCTCGGCCTGACCGCGCTGTGCGACGGCATGCACTCGCACGGTGCGGCCGAAGCACGCCCTACCGACGACACGCTGGCCGACACGGTACTGGTCGGCTTCATCACGCACACGGTGTTCGACCGCGTGCGCGGTTGAAGGCGCGAAGACGCGGCGGCCGCACGTTGTCGTGCGCCTGTATGAAGGCCGAAAGCCGATTGTCATACCGGGCCGGCGGCGGGCGGCCACAGACGTTCGATCATGCAGACGAAACAGGGAATACCCCGTCTTTTTCTTTTAATTATTTTTGTCATGATGACCTAACATAGTCATCATGTTCTACTGATGTGCCGGCGGTGAAGACGAGCTGCCGGTTGTGGCTGAACGAATCGGGAGATAGACGATGGATGCAATGAAGCGAAAGGCGTTCTTCGAGGACGGAGCCGTGCTCATCGAAGGGGTGCTCAACGACGAACAACTCGCGCAATGCCGCGCGGTGTTCGACTGGGGAATGGAGAATCCGGGCCCGATGGCGACGACGCTGCTCGACGGCACCGAATACAAGTCGCACAACGACAACGCGAACCCGTATGCGAAGGAGCGGCTCGACGCGCTGGTCGGCACGCTGCCGTTCGGGCAGTTGTTCGCCGACCTGTGGGGCTCGAAGCACGTGTGGTACTTCGCCGAGGAGCTGTTCATGAAGGCCGGCGGCAAGAGCGCACGCTCGCCGTGGCACCAGGACACGTCGTACCTGCCGTGGCAGGGGATGCATTTCGGCAACGCGTGGATCAGCTTCGAACACGTACCGAAGCGCAATGCGCTGGAGATCGTGCGCGGCTCGCACCACGGCGTGCGGCATGACGGCACGACGTTCCAGAACGCCGAGGATCCGACCGACCCGTTGCATGGCGGCGACGTGTGGCCGCGCCTGCCGAACATCGAGGCCGAGCGTCGCGCAGCGCCGGATGCGTACGACATCCTGTCGTGGGAAACGAAGCCGGGCGACGTGCTGCTGCTCCATCCGGGCGTGTTGCACGGCGGCGGCGCGGTCGATGCGGATTTCCCCGATCGCCATACGCTCGTGCTGCGCTTTTTCGGCGACAACGCGGTGTTCAGCCCGCTGCCCGACGAAAGCCGCTCAGGATTCACGCCGGCCGGCGTGCTGTTCGTCGAGGAACTCGCCGGGCTGAAGGCCGGCGATCCGTTCCGCGCGCCGTGTTTCCGTCAACTCGTCTGAACCGGGAGAATTCGTCATGACAGCAACTCCGAAGCGGCAATCGATCGTGCCGGCTGCATTCCAGCCGTGGTACGACGCGTACCACTTCTCGCCGGCGACGCGCGTCGGCGACACGATCTGGGTGTCGGGCCAGGTCGGCCTCGACGCGCAGATGCAGCCGGCCGACGGCGTGCAGGCACAGGCACGGATCGCGTTCGAGTGCCTGAAGGCGATCCTCGAGGAAGCCGGCGCGAGCCTCGCCGATGTCGTCGAGCTCACGACGTTCCACACGGATCTGCAACGCGAGACCGAAGGCTTCGCGGCGGTCAAGGACGTGTATTTCCCCGACCGTTACCCGTCATGGACGGCGGTCGGTGTCACGCAACTGGCGCTGCCGGGGCTGTGCGTCGAGATTCGCGCGGTGGCGGTGGCCGGCTCCGGCAAGGGCTGACGGAAGGCACGAGGGTTTTTCGCAGGATTCGCGTTCCATATGAATCGCAGTCCTGAAAAAAGAAACGGGATAGCAGTCGAATGGCACGCGGCCCGCCGGAACCCCGGCCGGCCACGATCAGGGCGCGACGTCATCGTCGATTGACGGCGACGATCGAAACAAACGCGTTTCGTCCGGAATGGGCGAGCGAAGGCGGAGCAGGAAGGAGAACCATGATGAAGAAGCATCGTTTCTGGACCACGTCCGCGATCGCGGCCGCTGCATGTGTCGCGATCGGCACCGCCGTCGCGGCGGACGACCTGACGCCGGCCGGCGCCGACCGCTCGGCAAGCAAGGACGGCGCGGTGCCGACTTATGCGGGCAAGCAGTCGCCCGACGCCGGCTGGGAGTGGGGCAAGGTGCGCGGCGATTTCTGGAAGCATCGCAACGAGAAGCCGCTCTATTCGATCGACGCGGCGAACGTCGACAAGTATGCGGACAAGCTGTCGCCCGGCCAGGTCGCGCTGATCAAGCAGAAGAAGGGCTACCGGATGGACGTCTACCCGTCCCACCGCGAATGCCAGTTGCCGGATGCCGCCGAGCAGAACTCGAAGGCGAACCTCACGGCCGCGAAGCTGGATGCGAGCGGCGAGAACCTCGCCGCGGCCGCGTTGCCGGGCGTGCCGTTCCCGCAACCGAAGAGCGGCATCGAAGCGATCCTGAACTACGAGATGCGTTATCGCGGCGAAGGCGTCGAATGGGCGCAGGTCGCCACGAGCATTTCGCCGCGCCCCGGCAGCAGCGAATGGATCGACGCGGTCGGTCCGCAGACGTTCTACTTCCCGTCGGCCAAGCTCGGCAAGACCTCGCCGCAGGACGTCGACCAGTTGAGCGCCGCCGTCTACTTCCAGATGAACTCGCCGGCCGCGCTGGCCGGGCAGGCCTTCGTCCAGCGGCAGTACTTCAACAAGGACTCGGAAACCTACTACTACTTCCCGGGCCAGCGCCGCGTGCGACGCATGCCGGCCTATACGCACGACGCGCCGTTGATCGGCTTCGAGAACCAGTACCTGATCGACGAGGCCAACATGATCAACGGCTCGCTCGACCGGTTCAACTGGAAGCTGGTCGGCAAGAAGGAAATGCTGGTCCCGTACAACGCGTTCGGCATGTACCGGTTCAAGAGCAAGCTGCACGACGTCGCGACGCCCGACGGCCTCGCTGCGGCGAACCGTCGCTACGAGACGCATCGCGTGTGGGTCGTCGAGGCGACGCTGAAGCCGAGCGCGCGACACGTCGCGTCGAAGAAGGTGTTCTATCTCGACGAAGACAGCTGGCTCGCGCTCGTCGGTGAGGACTACGACGCGCAGGGCAAGCTGTGGAAGGTGCGGGAAAGCTACCCGATTCCGGTATGGGAACTCGGCGGCACCTGCGACAACGAACCGCTCGCGCAGTACGACATGATCAACGGCCGCTACGTATTCGATGCGTCGTCGATTGGCCAGGGCAAGGACATTCGCTGGTTCGGTCAGGCCGACGATCCGCGCTTCAAGCAGGATTTCTACACCGCGGAATCGCTGCGCTCGGTCAGCGAACGTTGACGGCGACCGGCTGACGGACACAAGGACCGGCGCGCGCAACGATCGTGCGCCGGCATCGGACAGGGGCGGAGGTGGATCATGGAACCGGCAAGGTTATTCAGGAATGCTACCGTATTGGTGGCGATGGCGGGCGCCGCGACGTCGAGCGCGTACGCGTATGACTTCACGTTGAACGGCGGGGCCCTGCAGGGCTCGTGGGTGTCGAACCTGACGGCCGGCGCCGGTATTCGCACCAAAAACCCGAGTTGCTCGCTCACCGGCGACCCGAACGCCTTCGGCTGCGGCGCGGCCGCGAACACCAACCAGTGGGGCTATGCGGACAACGGCGATCTGAACTACCGCAGGGGCCAGCCGTTCAGCACCTACATCAGCGCGACCAGCGAGCTGCTGCTGAAGATGCCGAGCGAAGGGTTGAAGTTCATGGTGCGCGGCACCGGCATGTACGACTTCATGGCGAAGAACACGAACCGCACGCCGTTGTCGAGCACGGCCGCCGCGCAGGTCGTCTACAACGCGCAGCTGCTCGACCTGTGGGCGCAGAAGGATTTCACGATCGGCGGGCGCAACGCGCACGTGCGGCTCGGCAACCAGGTGATCAACTGGGGCGAGAGCATGTTCGCGCAGAGCGGCATCAACGCGACGAACTCCATCGACACGCAAAAGCTGCTGATTCCCGGCTCGCAGCTCAAGCAGGCGCTGCTGCCCGCGCCGATGGTGAGCCTGGCGGCCGACCTGTCGCACGGGTTCAGCACCGAGGCGTACTACCAGTTCCAGTGGAACGGTAACCGCTATCCGCCGGTCGGCTCGTACTGGTCGGTGACGAACGGTTTCGGCCGCGGCGCGGAGCCGTTCACGATCAACACGAATAACCTGAACGTGATTGGCCCGAGCGCCGGCACGATCGCGAACGCGATCGGCGGTTCAGGGGCGGCCGGCAACCAGGACACGCTCAATGCGATCAAGAACGGGCTCGTGAACGGCACCTACGCGGGCCCGCCGTTCAACGACATCGGCCTGCCGAGCACGACGAACCTGCCGGCGAAATACCGGCCGCAGTTCGGCGTGAAGTTCAACTATTCGCCGCGCTCGTTCGACGCGAACTTCGCGTTCTACTACCTGAACTACACCGACAAGTCGCCGGTGCTCGCGTCGCTCGCGAATGGCACCGAGCAATGGTCGTATCTCGGCCGGCGCCAGTTGTTCGGCGTCAGCGCGAACTTCGGCGTCGGCCCGTGGGCGATCGGCACCGAACTGTCGTACCGGCCGCGCGATGCGGTCGCGCTGTCGAGCTGCTACGGCGCGGGCGGCCCGCTCGACCTGAACACGAACGGCGTGGCCGGCGTGGACTGCCCGCAATGGGTCGACAAGAAGAAGTTCCAGTACGACATCAACGGGCTGCTCGCGCTCACGCGCAGCGAGTACCCGTTCCTGAAGATGCTCGGCGCCGATTCGGCCGCGCTGACCTGGGAACTGACGTGGATCTACTACCCCGGGCTGAGCCCGAGCGGCGTGACGCGCACGGTTGGCGGGCAGACCGTCACGCAGGTGCCGCAGGCCGGCTACCTGCCGTGGCTGAACAACGGCTCGGCGGCCGGCTATCCGATCGGGATGGGCCAGGGCACGTCGAGCTCGGTGGGCGCGACGATCGACTTCAACTGGACCTACGACGGCTCGCTGATTCCCGGCTGGCAGGTCACGCCGGGCGTGACGTTCAGCACCGGCCTGTACGGCTACACGCCGACCTTCACCGCGAACTACATGCAGGGTGCGAAGTCGCTGAACGTCTACGTGCTGTTCAACCAGAACCCGCCGAACTGGCAGGCCGGCATCAACTTCACTTCGTTCTGGGGCGGCCACAACACGGTGGGCCAGCCCTATGCGGACCGCAATTTCGTCGGCTTGTTCGTCACGCGGAATTTCTGACGGCGGCGATCGGCAAGTAGCAGGTGGCGCAGGCCGCCGCAATACATGAAGGGGTAACGTCGTGCTCAATCGTCTGGTCAGTCGCCTGGAAAGGCTCTTCTTCGGTCATCGCGCGATCGTGCTCGCGGCGATCGCGTTGTTCACCGTCGCGATGGCCGTGTTCGCCGTGCAACTGCGCATGGATGCCGGCTTCGACAAGCAGATGCCGATCGGGCACGAGTACATCCGCACGTTCCAGCAGTATCGCAACGACCTGCTCGGCGCGAACCGGATCACGGTGGTGGTGCGCGCGAAGCACGGCTCGATCTGGTCGAAGCAGGGGCTGACGCGGCTATACGACGTCACGCAGGCCGTCACGTACCTGCCGAACGTCGACCGGATCGGCGTGCGCTCGTTGTGGACGCCGAACGCGTTCGTCAACGAAGTGACCGACGAAGGGTTTCGCGCGGAGCCGATCATTCCGGGCACCATCACGCCGGACCAGCTGACGCCGGACCGCGTGCAGGGCATTCGCCGCGCGACCACGCTCGGCGGCTACGTCGGCACGCTCGTGTCGCACGGCGAGGACAGCGCGATGATCACGGCCGAGCTGAACGAGCGCGACAGCGCCGGCAAGGTGCTCGACTACGTGGCGTTCAATCACCTGCTCGAGGAGAAGATCCGCAAGCCGTTCGAGGATGCCGGCTACGAGATCCAGATCATCGGCTTCGCGAAGCAGATTGGCGACATCGCCGACGGCGCGACGGCCGTGCTCGGCTTCTGCGCGGTCGCGCTGTTGCTGACCACGCTCGCGGTGTACTGGTACTGCCATTCGGTGCGCTTCACGGTGCTGCTGGTCGCGTGTTCGCTCACGTCGCTCGTGTGGCAGTTCGGCACGCTGAAGCTGCTCGGCTTCGGCCTCGATCCGCTCGCGGTGCTCGTGCCGTTCCTCGTGTTCGCGATCGGCGTGTCGCACGGCGTGCAGCAGGTGAACTTCATCGTCCGCGAGATCGCGCACGGGCAGAGTTCGTTCGATGCGGCGCGCCACAGCTTCAGCGGCCTGCTGATCCCCGGCGTGCTCGCGCTGATCACCGCGTTCGTGTCGTTCATCACGCTGTTGCTGATCCCGATCCCGATGGTGCGCGAGCTGGCGATCACCGCGTCGCTCGGCGTCGCGTACAAGATCGTGACGAACCTGATCCTGCTGCCCGTCGCGGCATCGTGCTTCAACTTCACGAAAACCTATGCGGACGCTTCGCTGAAGCGCGCGCAGCAGCGTGCGAAGCCGCTGCGCGTGCTCGCCCGCGTGGCGGAGCCGAAGTACGCGGGCATCACGGTCGCGCTGACGGTGGCGATCTTCGCCCTCGCCGCATGGCAAAGCCGCGATCGCGTGATCGGCACGCTGCAGCCGGGCGCGCCGGAACTGCGCGCGGACGCGCGCTTCAATCGCGATGCGACGTCGATCGCCGGCAACTACGACATGGGCCTCGACTGGCTGACGGTGGCGATCGAATCGACCGGCAAGGCATGCGACAACCCGGCGGTCGGGCTGTACGAGGACGACTTCTCGGCCGCGATGAAGACCGAGCCGGGCGTCGTGTCGGTGCAGTCGTACTCGGCGATGCTGCGCGCGTACAACCAGGGCTACAACGAGGATTTCCCGAAGATGAACGTCGTGCCGATCGCCGCCGAGAACTACGGCGCGGTGTCGGTCGACGTGTCGCGCCTGAAGGGCTTCATGAGCCGCGACTGCGGGATGACGGCCGTGCACCTGTTCCTGACCGACCACAAGGCGACGACGATCAACCGCATCCTCGACGACGTGAAGCAGTACCGCGCGTCGCATCCGTTCCCCGGCATCACGGTGCGGCTGGCCGCCGGCAACGCGGGCGTGCTCGCCGCGACCAACGACGAGGTCGAGAAGAGCGAGCTGCCGATGATGCTCTACGTGTATGCGGCGATCCTGGTGCTCGTGTTCCTCGCCTACCGCGACTGGCGCGCGATGCTCGCCTGTTGCGTGCCGCTGTCGGTCGCGACCTTCATCGGCTACTGGTTCATGAAGGAGCTGCAGATCGGGCTGACCGTCGCGACGTTGCCGGTGATGGTGCTGGCCGTCGGCATCGGCGTCGATTACGCGTTCTACATCTACAACCGGCTGCAGGTGCATCTCGCCGGCGGGCAGGACATCGTGAAGGCCGTGCAGTACGCGATGCTCGAAGTGGGCGTGGCCACGATCTTCACCGCGATCACGCTGGCGATCGGCGTGGCGACGTGGAGCTTCTCGGCGCTCAAGTTCCAGGCGGACATGGGCAAGCTGCTCGCGTTCATGTTCATCGTGAACCTGGTGATGGCGATGACCGCGCTGCCCGCGCTCGCGTCGCTGCTCGAACGCTGGTTCCCGCGCCGCAAGCCGGCTCGCGCGCCGGGCCTGTTCAGTCACTGAAGTTGACGCACATCCCGACGGAGATCCAGTCATGGTCAAGACCTTCGCTGTTTGCGGCGCACTTTGCCTCGTGGCGGCCGCCTTCGCACGCTTTCATGAAACGGTCGCGCAGCAGCCCGCGCCGGTCCACGCGTTCGCGACCGACGTGAAACGCGTCAGTGTGCGCCACACCGCGGTCGACGCAGCGGCGGTGACCCCTTCGTCGAGCGACGGCGACGCCGGGCGTCAGACGGCGGCCGCGCAGGCTGTCGACAAGCCGCCCGTCGTCGTGCTCGGCGTCGCGCATGCCGGCTGGTCGGTGCTGTTCAGCCACTGATACCCGCGCACACCCACTACGGAGGTTCATCGATGATCAAGACGCTCGTTGCCGGTACCGCGCTCTGTGCCGCCGTGGCGGCCTTCGCGCAACCGCAGGATGGAACGGTGGCGGCCTGGGCCGCGAAGCCCGCGCATGCGTGGGCCGCGCCGACGCACCGGATGCTGATGGATGCGGCGCATGCCGGAGCGCGGATCGTCGCGGTCGGCGAGCACGGCATCGTGCTGCTGTCCGACGACGACGGCAGGACCTGGCGGCAGGCGCGGCGCGTGCCGGTGTCCGCGACGCTGTCGGCCGTGTCGTTCGCGGATGCGAAGCACGGCTGGGCAGTCGGCCAGTGGGGCGCGATTCTCGCGACCGACGACGGCGGCGACACATGGGTCACGCAGCGGCTCGATACGTCGGTCGATCAGCCGCTGTTCTCGGTGCTGTTCACGAATGCGCGGGACGGGATTGCCGTCGGCCTGTGGTCGCTGATGCTGCAGACGCACGACGGCGGCAAGACATGGGCGCGCACGACGCTGCCGAAGCCGCCGGGCGGCGGCAAGGCCGACCGCAATCTCTATCACGTGTTTGCCGACCCCGCCCATGCGCTCTACGTCGTGTCCGAACAGGGGATGGTGCTCAAGTCGGCCGACGGTGGCGCGAACTGGGTCTATCTGCCGACGGGCGGCAAGGGCACGTTGTGGTCGGGCGTCGCGATGCCGGACGGCCGGATCGTGGTCGGCGGGCTGCTCGGCAGCCTGTTCGAGAGCCGCGACGGCGGCGCGACGTGGGCGGCGCTGCAGACCGGCACGCGCAGCTCGATCACCGATCTCGTCGCGACCGGCGGCGGGCTGACCGGCGTCGGGCTGGACGGCCTCGTGCTGACGCAGCGCGTGGCCGGCGGCCCGTTCGACGTCGCGCAGCGCGCGGATCGGGCGACGCTCACCGCCGCGCTGATCGACGCGCGCGGCAAGCCGGTGCTGTTTTCGCAGGACGGCGTGCTGGCCGCGCCGTGAGTTGAATCTGGTCGAGAAAAACGAGGAAGCATGGAGCACCCGAAATGAAGCCCAAGCACAAGCCGGACATGCGGGCCCGGCGTCAGATATTGCGCGTCGCGGCCGCGGGCGCCGCGTCGCTCGCTACCGGCGACGTGTCGTTCGCGGAAGGCGCGGCGCCGGCAGCCGCCGATCGCGGCGTGTTCGATGTCGTCATCATCGGCGCCGGGCTCGCGGGGCTGACCGCCGCGCGCGACCTGCAGCGCGCCGGATGCGAATCGTTCGTCGTCGTCGAGGCGCGCGATCGCGTCGGCGGGCGGACCTACAACCACGATCTCGGGCACGGCGTGGTGTCCGAAGCCGGCGGCCAGTGGATCGGCCCGGGGCAGACGGCGATCGCCGACCTCGCCCGCGAACTCGGCGTCGATACGTTCCCGACCTATTACGCGGGCAAGACCGTCGTGCTGGCCGGCGACGCGCGCGTCGCCCAGGATTTCCACGGCGGATCGGGCGGCGACGACGCGCTCGGCGCGAAGCTCGGTGCGCTCGCCCGCGGCGTGCCGTCGCGCGAACCGTGGACCGCGCAGCACGCGGCGGAGCTCGACACGCTGACCTACGGCGACTGGCTGCGCAAGCAGGGCGTGACGTACGAAGACGGCTACTTCCTCGGCCTCGCGGCGAAGCTGTCGCTCGGCGGCGCACCGGCCCAGCTCGGGCTGCTGCACTACCTGTCGATGATCAACAGCGCCGATTGCGACTACGCGAAGCTCGAATCGACCAAGGGCGGCGCACAGGAAACGCGTTTCGTCGGCGGCTCGCAGGTGTTGAGCATGCGGATGGCGAGCGAACTCGGCGCGTCGAAGGTGCAACTGTCCTGCCCGGTGCGCAAGATCTCGGGCTGGGATCGCGACGTGGTCGACGTGCAGACCGATCGCGGCGTGCTGCGCGCGCGACGGGTGATCGTCGCGCTCAATCCGGCGCTGTGCCAGCAGATCGTGTTCGATCCGCCGCTGCCGGACGGCCGCGCGCAGTTGCAGCGGAACTGGCCGGCGAACGCGCCGATGCGCAAGACGGTGCACGTGTACGACCGGCCGTTCTGGCGCGACGACGGCTACAACGGACAGATCTTCGAGGTCGGCGGCCCGGTGTTCATGGCGTACGACAACTCGCCGCCGGACGGCTCGGTTGGCGTGCTCGCTGCGTTCGTCGCGCCGGGCGCGCTGCCGGCCGAGCCGAAGGCCGCCGAGCGGACGCTGTCGGCCATCTTTGCGCGCGCGCTCGGCGACAAGGCGCTGCATCCGACGCAGTTCCACGACTACGACTGGGGCCGCGTCGATCCGTGGACGCTGCAGTGCATCCACCCGTTGCCGCCCGGGTTCTGGACGAAATGGGGCAAGTTCCTGCGCCCGGAAGCCGGCCGGCTGATCTGGTCGGGCACCGAGACGGCCGACCTGTGGGCCGGCGCGATGGACGGCGCGGTGCGCTCCGGACACCGCGCGGCGTTGCAGGCGCTCGGCAAACTGGCCGGCCGCGGCCGGGAGGCCTGAATGAAACGAACCTGGATGATCGGCGCGGCGCTCGTGATCGCGGGCGTGGCGGCAGCCGGCACGCTGTACGGCCCCGACTTGATCGACGGCATGCGTTACCAGAAGGCGATGACCGCGATCGGCGAAGCCGACAAGGCCAACGGCGGCGCGTGGCCGCAGCCGCAGGAGACGTGCTTCTTCTGCCACGGCGTGCACGGGCAGTCGCAGAGCGCATGGTATCCGTCGCTGTCCGGCCAGCCGGCCACGTATATCGCCGCGCAACTGCGCGCGTTCGCCACGGACCAGCGCCGCAACGCGTACATGGGGCCGCTTTCGCGCGAACTCGACGACGCGAAGATCGCCGCGCTGGCGACCTACTTCGCGCGACAGGCGCCGGCGCGCAACGAGGCCGTGTCGGCCGACGCGGCGCTCGACAAGCGGGGAATGGCGCTCGTGGAGGCGCGAAGCTGCCGCGCGTGTCACGGCGCGGCGCTGACGGGCAAGGACCCGGCCCCGCGCCTCGCGGGCCAGGGGCAGCTTTACCTGGAAGCGCAACTGGCGGCGTTCCGCTCGGGCGAGCGGCACGATCCGACCGGGGCGATGAATGCGTTGGCCGCGACGTTGTCGGGCGACGATACGCGTGCGGTTGCGCACTATCTGGCCGGCCTGTCGCCGGACGGGGCGGCGAAGTGATGCGCGAAACGCGCCAGGCCCGGGAATACCCTGCCTTTTTCTTTACACTTTACTTTGTCATAGTGACCTAAGATTGGTAATGTGTTCTACAAAAGAACACGCCGGATACGAAGCAGCAGTACCCGACCTCGAACCGAACCGGTTCTCGACAATTCACGTTTCAGGAGACAAGCATGGCTAAGCACCCCGTCGTCGTTTATGGCGCAAGCGGTTACACCGGCATGTTGATCATGGACTGGCTGATCGACCAGAACATCCCGTTCACGGCGGTCGCGCGCAATGCGGCCCGCGCGAAGGAAATGATGGCGCAGCGCGTCGTGCGGCTCGAATCCGCGCAATACGAAATCATCGAGGCGGAGCACGACGTCGATGCGCTCGTGAAGGCTTTCCGCGGGGCGAAAGTGGTGTGCAACACTGTCGGACCGTTCTCGAGCTTCGGGCTCGTCGGCGTCGAGGCCGCGCTGAAGGCCGGCTGTCACCATCTCGATACGACCGGCGAACAGTCGTATATCCGTGCGGTGCGCGACGAATTCGGCGAGCAGTATCGCCAGGCCGGCCTGCTGGTGTCGTCGTCGAACGCGTACATGTACACGTTCGCCGAGATCGCCGCCGAGCTCGCGCTCGAAACGCCGGGCATCGATGCGCTGGAGACGGCCACGCTGACCCGCGGCCCGCGCGGCGCGGCCGGCGTGAGCATCGGCTCGACCGCGACGATCTTCGACGGCGCGCGCCACGAGTCCTGCTACCTGTGGGAAAAGGCGCTCGTGCCGCACGCCGCGGACGCGTCGTTCACCGTCGCGACGCCGGAACTGATGCAGCCGGTGTTCTGCCTGCCGTGGGGTGGCACGTCGCTGCCCGTTTATTTCGAGCACGATGCGCGCGTGCGCAGCTGCATCTCGTGCGTGGGCTTCTACGACAACAACGTGATGAAGCTGGTGCACCAGTTCGGACAGAAGTGGGAAGCTGAATACAAGCACCTGCCGCGCGAGCAACAGGACGAAGTGCTGAAGCAGGTCGTCGCGTCGACCACGCCGACGATGCCGCCGCGCGAGCGCACGACGATCCAGCGCAGCGTCGACTTCGCGATCGGCCGCGGCCAGCTCGCGGCGGTGCGCGCGACCGTGCATGGCGTCACGCCGTACATCTCGACGGGCGCGATTCACGCGGCCGGCGTGCTCAAGCTGCTCGACGGCGATACCGCGCGCACCGGCTTCGCGTCCGGCTCGAAGGCATTCGGCCATCGCTACCTGCTCGGCTTCCTCGAACAGCGCGGGCTCGCGCGCGCGACGGTCACGCAACTGTGACGGCCGCCGCCGCACCGGACCAGACCCAACGGAACTTGTGACATGGCCATTATCGATTTCTACGACCGCGGCTGGCGGCTCAATCCCGACGGGATCGCGTACATCCAGGGCGATCGCAACTACACGTTCCAGGAGATCGGCGAGCTGTCGTGCCGCATCGCCAACGGCTTGCTCGCCGCCGGCTTCGCGAAGGAGGCGAAGGCGGCGGTGTGGGCCGACAACGACGTGATCGGCTGGAGCTGCGCGCTCGGGATGTGGCGCGCCGGGCTCGCGTACATCCCGGTGAACGGCCGCAACGCGGTGGCCGAGAACCAGTACGTGCTCGATGCGTTCGACTGCGAAGTGCTGTTCTTCCATCAGGCGTTCGCGGCCGCGATCGATGCGCTGCGGCCGAGCCTGCCGAAGATCCGGCTGTGGGTGTGCCTCGACGCCGACCTGCCGTGGGCACCGTCGCTGGCTTCGTGGAGCGAGCACCAACCGGCGACGCCGCCGGTCGTCGACTACACGATGGACGACGTCGTCGCGCTGTCGGCCACGGGCGGCACGACGGGCGCGCCGAAGGGCGTGATGAACACGCACCGTTCGCTGCAGACATACTTCGCGCAATTCATGATCGCGATGACGTACGACGATGCGCGCCCGGTCAATCTGGCCGCGGCGCCGATGACGCACACGGCCGGCATGATGTCGCTGCCGTGCACCGCGCGCGGCGGCACGGTGGTCGTGCTGCCGAAGCCGGACCCGGCGCTGCTGCTCGGCGCGATCGTCAAGCATCGCGTGACCGAGTTCTTCCTGCCGCCGACCGTGATCTACCGGCTGCTCGACATCCCCGGCATCGAGCAGGTCGACTTCTCGTCGCTGCGCTATTTCCTGTACGGCGCCGCGCCGATGTCGGTCGAGAAGCTCAAGCGCGCGATCGACGTGTTCGGCCCGGTGATGACGGGCGGCTACGGGCAGACCGAGGCGCCCGCGTCGATCTCGTACCTGACGCCGCCCGAGCATTTCGTCGACGGCAAGCTCGCGTCCGACACGCGGCTCGCGTCGGTCGGCCGCCCGAACCCGCTGGTGCGCGTCGAAATCGTCGGCGAGCGCGGCGAGGTGTTGAAGCAGGGCGAAACCGGCGAGATCTGCGTACGCGGCGACCTCGTGATGAAGGGGTACTACCGCGCGCCGGACAAGACGGCCGAGACGATCGTCGACGGCTGGCTGCACACCGGCGACATCGGCCATCTCGATCGCGACGGCTATCTGCACATCACCGACCGCAAGAAGGACATGATCATCAGCGGCGGCTTCAACGTCTATCCGAGCGAGATCGAGCAGGTGATCTGGGCGCATCCGGCCGTGCAGGACTGCGCGGTGATCGGCGTGCCCGACGACAAATGGGGCGAGGCCGTGAAGGCCGTGGTCGAACTCAATGCCGGGCAGCAGGTGAGCGCGGAAGAGCTCGTCGCGCTGTGCAAGGAGAAGCTCGGCTCGGTGAAGGCGCCCAAGAGCGTGGACTTCGTCGCGGCGCTGCCGCGCAGCACGGCCGGCAAGGTGCTGAAGAAGGACCTGCGCGAACAGTACTGGCAGGGTCAGCAACGCAGGATCTGAACCTGCTTCATATGGATTCCATACGATGAGCAACATCTACATCGCCGGTATCGCGATGACCGTGTTCGGCCGGCATCTCGACCGCAGCCTCGACGATCTGGCGAGAGAGGCGCTGCAACGCGCATTGCGGGACGCAGGTTGCCACGCCGATGCGATCCGCGCCGCGTTCTATGCGGGCATCACCAACGGCCCGCTGCAGGGGCAGTTGTCGATTCCCGGCCAGGTCGTGTTCAGCAAGATCGGCCTCGAAGGCATTCCGGTGTTCAACGTCGAGAACGCGTGCGCGTCCGGCAGTACGGCGGTGCACCTCGCGGTGCGCGAACTGCAGTCGGGCGCGTGCGACGTCGCGCTCGCGCTCGGCGCGGAAAAGATGAACGTCGCGGACAAGGCGAAATCGTTCGCGCTGTTCGAGGCCGGCTGGGACGTATCGCGCGTCGACGAGAATTTCGCGACGCTCGCGCGGCTCGGCGAAGGGATCGAGCCGCCGCCCGGTTCGGAGTCCGAGCGCCCGTACAGCCGCTTCATGAAGATCTACGCGGCGATGTGCCGGCACCACATGCACACGTACGGCACGACGCAGCGGCAGATCGCCGCCGTGTCGGCGAAGAACCACGGGCATTCGGTGCACAACCCGTATTCGCAGTTCCGCCAGCCGTTCACGATCGACGAGGTGCTGGCGGCCGCGCCGATCACGTACCCGATCACGCTGCCGATGTGCGCGCCGCTGTCGGACGGCGCGGCGGCCGCGATCCTGTGCACGGAGGATGGGCTGGAGCGCATCGGCGCCGATCGCAGCCGCTGCATCCGGATCGCCGCGAGCGTGATCCGCAGCTTCACGCGGCGGCGCATCGACGAGCCGCACAAGCACATCGGCCGGCTCGCCGCGTTGCAGGCCTACGAGCAGGCCGGCATGGGGCCGGCGGACATGGACGTGGCCGAAGTGCACGATGCGTCGGCGATGGGTGAAATCATCCAGGCCGAGAACCTCGGCTTCGTGCCGCTCGGCGAAGGCGGTCCGGCCGCCGAGCGCGGTGAGTTCACGCTCGGAGGCCGCATCCCGATCAACACGTCGGGCGGCCTCGAATCGAAGGGCCATCCGCTTGGCGCGACCGGCATCGGGCAGTTGTACGAGCTGGTCACGCAGTTGCGCGGCGAAGCGGGTGCGCGGCAGGTGGACGGCGCGCGTCATGCGATCCAGGAGAACGGCGGCGGCTTGCAGGGCGTCGAAGAGGCCGCGCTGGCGATTCACATTCTCAGCAGGGACTGACGGAGGCGGACATGGGCGATGCACACGGCGCAATGGCGCTCGGGCAGGGAGCACAGGCAGGGCAGGCGACGCGACCGGCATCGGGCGGGGTCGGCGCGGCGGCGGCGATGCAGGCGGCGGGCGCCGCGGCGGCCGGGCCGCTCGCGCGCTGGGGCGAGGAAATGCGCGCCGATGCCGCGTTGCGGAAGTATCGTCCGATCGGCGGCTGGATCGACGCGCCCGAGCGCGCGCAACCTGAGCTTGAAGGCGACGTGCAGGCGGACGTGATCATCGTCGGCGCGGGCTTCGCCGGCCTGTCCACGGCGCTGGAACTGGCGGCGCGCGGCGCGAGCGTCGTCGTGCTCGAACGCGAGTTCGCGGGCTTCGGCGCGAGCGGACGCAACGCCGGCTATCTCGCCGGCGGCCAGGGCCTCGAATACGAGCTGTTTCTCAAGCGGGTCGGCCACGAGCAGGCCAGGCGGATCGTCGGCTTCTACGACGAAGGCGTCGCGTACGTCGAACGCAAGCTCGTCGAATACGCGATCGACTGCGACTACCACGCGTCGGGCATCATTCGCGCGGGCGTGCATCCGTCGCAGGAGAAGCGCCTGCGCGAAAGCATGGCCACCGGCATCGAACTCGGCTCGCCCGCGCAGTTTCTCGATGGTGCAGCGATGCGCGAACGCGGCATTCCGCCGGCCTTCCTGTTCGGCGCATACGTGCCGGGTGGCGGCACGCTCGATCCGGGCAAGTACGTGGCGGGCTTGCGGCGAGCGGCGCTCGCGGCTGGCGTGAAACTCTACGAGAACACCGCGCTGCTCGACTTCGACGCGGGCGAGACGGTGCGTGTGCGCACCGCCCGCGGCAGCGCGAGCGCGCCGGTGCTGGTGCTCGCGACCAATGCGTACACGCCGCAACTCGGCCTGCTCGGCGACAAGGTGATGCCGCTGCGCGTGTCGGCGCTCGAAACCGAGCCGCTGTCCGATGCGCAGCTCGCGGCACTCGGCTGGCCGAATCGCGAGGGCATCGTCACGTCGCACCTGACGATGGAAAGCCACCGCCTGACCGCGCGCAACACGCTGCTGCTGACCACCAAGCGGCTGCATTACGTGTACGGCTCGCAGACGCCGAACGTGCCGGACGACGACGCGTATCGCGCGCTGCTGAAGACGCTGCACGCGCGTTTTCCGCAACTCGGCGACGTGCCGGTGCGCGCATGCTGGAGCGGCTACATCTCGTTCGCGGGCGATGCGTTGCCGGTGGTCGGCGCGGCCGGCGCGCACGGCAACGTGTTCTACACGGCCGGGTGTTCGGGGCATGGCGTCGGCACGCAATCGCTGATCGGGCGCGTGCTGGCAGAACGCATTCACGATGGACGATCGCCGCTGCTCGACGCGTTGACGCACAAGACGCCGTCGGTGCCGCCCGAGCCGCTGCGATGGTGTGCGATGACCGCGATGCTCGGCGTCGCGAACCTGCTCGACGAACGCGTGAACCGCAAGGTGCGGCCGGCGTAGCGGCACGTGTGATCGTCGCGACACGCCAACGTGCCTTCGGCCGGGCCGCCCGACGCAAGGGCGGCTCGATGGAAAATGCCGCGCGCATCGGGTATAGTCGTTGGCGCTCCGTAAGGCACGGAGCGTCCATTCGACGAAGCCGAAACGCCATCTTCACGACGAACACGATGACAGTGTCCAACGAGCAGCGCAGCACCCGAAAGCGGCGCACTTCGACTGCCACCGCCGCAGCGAGCAACACCGACGGCTTGCGGGCGCAAGGCCTGCGCACGCGCAACACGATCATTCGCGTCGCGCGCAAGCTGCTGCTGGAAGGCGGTCCGCTCGAATTCTCGCAGCGCGCGGTTGCGGCCGCCGCGGGCATCAGCGTCAGCAATCTGCAGTACTACTTCCCGACCCGGATCGCCGTGTTGCGGGCCGTCATCGAGCCGGTCATCGAAGCGTATCTCGACGACATGAAGCGCGCGATCAGCCGCGATGCGTCGCCGCGCGACGTGTTCGAAGAGATCATCGTGCGCTCGATCGCCGATGCGAAAGATGCGAAGTACAACGCATTGTTCCGGCATTTCCTGTCGTTCGCGGCCACCGACGCCGAATGCCTGAAGCTGTGCGAAGAATGGTATTCGGCGCTCACGCGCGACCTCACGCAGCTGGTGCGCGCGCTCACGCCCACCTTCAGCGCGGCCGACAGCCGGCATGCGGCCACGATGCTGATCGCGCTGGCCGACGGCCTCGCGATGCAGTACGGCACCATCGGGCGGCACACGCAGGCGCTCGACGCGTATTTCGCGGCGACGTCGCGCGCGATCGCCTACGGCACGCTGGCGGCGCCCGCGGTTAAATAACGGCGCGATCCGCCGCTGCGGCCACGCGCACCGAGACAGGGGAATACCCTGTCTTTTTTTTGCTTCCTGTGTTTGTCATGATGACCTATGTTTGGTATGTATTACTAGATGTGGGATGGCCGGGCGCGTCCGCTGCCGGGCCGACATGATTCGAGTCCAGGAGGAGAACGGAGATGATTCGTCTGAACAAGTCCGCGGCGCTGCCCGTGGTCGGCATGACCGGCTTCGAGACGCCGCTGAGCGAAGAGGAAAGCGCAATCCAGCACACGGTTCATCGTTTTGCGCGCGACGTGCTGCGGCCGATCGGCCGCGAGCTCGACCGGATGACGGCGGAGGACGTGATCGCCCCGGGCTCGCCGTACTGGGCCGCGATCGTCGAGAGCGCGAAGCTCGGGCTCGATCCGCAGTTGATCGCGCAGTTTCCGCCGGAGACGGCCGTGCGCATCGAGTCGCTGATCGGCGAGGAGCTCGGCTGGGGCGATTCGGGCCTCGCCGTGTCGATCGGCGCGGCCACGATGCCGCTGATGATGGCGCACACGGTCGGCAATACCGAGCTGATCGAGATGTGCGCGGGCAAGGTCGGCTGCTGGATGAACACGCAGCCCGATCGCGGCTCGGACGCGGCGATCCTGTATCGGCAAGAACTCGCCGGGAACGGCCGGCAGCCGGTCGGCAACGTGACCGCGAAGGTCGGCGCCGACGAGATCGTGATCAACGGGCAAAGCTCGGCGTGGATCTCGAACGGCTCGGTCGCTCAGGTCGCGCTCGCGTACATGGCGGCCGACTACGGCGACGGCTTCTACGGCGAAGGCGAGCGCAGCGCGTTCACGAACGGCATCGCGATGATCCTGCCGCTCGATCTGCCCGGCGTGTCGCGCGGCAAGCCGCTCGACAAGATCGGCCAGCGCTCGCTGCCGCAGGGCGAGATCTATTTCGACAACGTGAAGGTGCCGAAGCGCTTCGCGGTCGCGCTGAAGGACGACTATCTCGGCAACCTCGCGTCGACGTGGTCGTACGCGGGCACGCACATGTGCCAGGTGTTCGTCGGCGCGGCGCGGGCCGCGTTCGAACTGGCGCTCGCGTATTGCCACGAGCGCAAGCAGGGCGGCGCGCTGCTGATGGATCATCAGATGACGCACCTGCGCATCGGCGAGATGCTGCGCCGGCTCGAGATGGCGCGCGCGATCGCGCGCCGCAGTCTCGCGTTCTCGCGGATGTCGCCGCAGAGTCATCCGTACGCGACCGCGCAGGCGAAGGTGAGCGTGACCGAGGAAGCGATGAAGATCACGCACGAGGCGTTCCAGCTGTTCGGCGGCAACGGCACCACGCGCGAATTCCCGATCGAGAAGCTGTTCCGCGACGTGCGCTCGGCGCTGATCGAGGACGGTGAGAACTACATTCTCGCGTCGCGCCTCGGTGTGCTGGCCGGCAAGCTTTACGAGAACGGCTGGACGCGGGAGTAAGCGGTGCCGTGCCGCTCCGCGGCCACGCCCCGGCAGAACATCGCAGGGGCGCGGACCGACCGTCAGTGCCCGACTTCCTTCAGCAGCGCGGCGGCCGCGAGCTTGCCGATGCCGTTCGACGCGAGCGGGCTGTCGCCCGTGATCAGTTTGCGGTCCTGATGGCAGCGCCCGGTCATGTCCTTGTTCAGCACGCGCGCGCCGAGCTTTTCGAGGCTCTGCGCGACGAGCCACGGCAGCGGGCCCGGCATGTAGCCGATGTCGAGGTTCGGCCCCGTGTCGAGCGCATCCGGAAACACGCAGAGCTCGTAGTCCTTGAATGGGTAGTCCTCGGGATCTTCGTCGACGGCGGCCGACAGCAGGCATGCGGGGCCGTGACACAGCGTGATGATGTGCCGGTCCTGGTCGAGCGCCCAACGCAGCGTGCGCTTGACGTCCTTGCTGTGCGGAATGCCGGCAAGCACGCCGTGGCCGCCGGGAATGAACACCGCGATATACGGCGAATCGGCGCCGGGATGCTGGTCGAGCACGTCGGACAGCTTGAGCGGCGTCTTCAGCTTCGGCAGGTACTTGCGGTAGGTGCTCTGCACGGCCTCGTCATCGCTCGGCATCGCCCAGAGTTCGAGCTTGGCCGGATTGCCCGACAGCGTCGCGATGTCGATCTCGAAGCCGGCCTTGTCCATGTGGTGCATCGGCAGCAGCATCTCGACCGGATGGTTGCCGGTCGAGAACATCTTGCCGTTCGTCATCAGGATGTAGCGCTCGTCGGTCGCGATCATCAGGACCTTCCACTTGCCGCCGGTGTACGGATTCGGGTAATCGGCGCCGTCGAAGTCGGTCTTCGACGACGTGTACTGCGACAGCGAATACGGCGACGGGAAATACGCGTTGTTCTCCGCCGGGTCGGCGGCGGGCGTGCGGTCCGTCTGCGTCGTGTCGGAAGTCATGGCTGCTCCTTGCTCGGGGGATGGGTTCGGATGGGGCGGGCGTGGCCGGTGGGCGCCTGCGTGAGTCGTCGCGGCGATTCCGCGGCGGCGACCTGGCGTTCCGGTCATGTCCCGGTCGTGCGGACGGGTATCTCGCAGGGACGATACGTGCTGCGATGAATCCTACAACGCCGTTCTGCGGCGAACGCCTCCCCGAACGGGTGGGTATCCCGTATCCATCGCCGTGATACGCGTCCGGACGGCTCGCCGCCGCTTTCGACGGGGGCTCGTTCCCCCCGGACAGGGGGGATGCGAAAGCCGGCCGGTCCGGTATCGTGGCCGCACGCTCGACCGGCGCGACCGGTCGCCCATGGAGACTTTCGTGCATTCGTCATACCCGTACCCGCAAGACGAACCGGCACCGTCCGGCCATGCGTATCCGCTGCTGATCAAGCAGTTGCTTCATGCGCCGCTGGCGACGCGGCCCGAGCAGGAAATCGTGTACGGCGACCGGGTTCGGCACGATTACTGGACGTTCCGGCATCGCATCGGGCAACTCGCGAGCGGACTGTCGTCGATCGGTGTCGGCGCGGGCGACGTCGTCGCCGTGCTGGACTGGGACAGCCATCGCTACCTGGAGTGCTACCACGCGATTCCGATGATGGGCGCGGTGCTGATGACGGCCAATGTCCGGCTGTCGCCCGACCAGTTGCTGTATACGCTCGACCATTCGGGCGCGCGCGTCGTGCTGGTTCACCGCGACTTCCTGCCGTTGTGGGCGGGCATGCGCGACCGGCTCGACACGGTGCGGCACGTCGTGCTGATCGCCGACGGCGACGAAACCGGATTGCCGGACGGTTTCACCGACGAATACGAGGCGCTCGTCGCGGCCGGTTCGCCCGATTTCGCGTTCCCCGATTTCGACGAGCAGACCCGCGCGACGACGTTCTACACGACCGGCACCACCGGCCTGCCGAAGGCGGTGGCGTTCACCCATCGGCAGCTCGTGCTGCACACGCTCGCGGGCATGGCGGCGTTGTCGAGCGCGCGCGATCGCGGCCGCGTGCATCGCGACGACGTCTACATGCCGATCACGCCGATGTTCCATGTGCACGCCTGGGGAATGCCGTACATCGCGACCGCGCTCGGGCTCAAGCAGGTCTATCCGGGCCGTTATTCGCCGGACGGATTGGTCGCGCTGATCGCGCGCGAAGCGGTGACGTTCTCGCATTGCGTGCCGACGCTGCTCGCGATGATTCTCGACAGCCCGGCGTCGGCGGCGGCCGACCTGTCGGCGTGGAAGGTGATCGTCGGTGGCTCACCGCTGTCCGACGGGCTGGCGCGGGCGGCGCTCGCGCGCGGGATCGAGGTCTACACCGGGTACGGGATGTCGGAAACCTGCCCGCTGATGACGATCGCGCAGATCGACCCGCCGCGCGCGGCCGGCGGCGCATCGGCCGACGACGACATCGCGCGCCGGACGAAGGCGGGGCTGCCGCTGCCGCTCGTCGACCTGCGCATCGTCGACGCGCAGTTTCGCGACGTGCCGCACGACGGCCGCTCGGCGGGCGAGGTCGTCGTGCGGATGCCGTGGGCGACGCAAGGCTATCTGGGCGATGCGCCGGCGTCGGCCGCGCTGTGGGCCGGCGGCTATCTGCATACGAACGACATCGGCGTGATCGATTCCGACGGCCGGCTGCAGATCACCGACCGCATCAAGGACGTGATCAAGACGGGCGGGGAATGGGTCTCGTCGCTCGAACTCGAGAGCATCCTGTCGCGTCATCCGGCCGTGCGCGAATCGGCGGTGATCGGCGTGAAGGATGCGCGCTGGGGCGAGCGTCCGCTCGCGCTGGTCGTGCTGACCGACGAGCAGGTCGGTCGCGTCGAGCCGGAGGAATTGAAAGCCCATGTGAAGCAGGTGGCCGATCGCGGGCTGATCTCGCGCTATGCGGTGCCGGAGCGGCTGCTGATCGTCGACGCGATCGAGAAGACGAGCGTCGGGAAGATCAACAAGCGCGCGTTGCGCGAGCGGTACCAGCCCGACTGAGCGGCGCGCGCCCGGCCGTCGAAGACGCCGGCGGTCAGGACGAGGCGACTTTCCCGCCCGGGGGTAACCCCCCCGAATGGGGGGCTGAACATCGCGCGCCGGTTCGAGAACAATGCGGGTCCCGTGTCGCGGCCGATACGCGCAGCGCGCACCCACGCCGGTACGGACATCACCTACCTTTGACGGCCGGCGTCGAATCGTTATGCTGTTTTCGGCGCACGGCGAAACCGGCCCGGTCGGCGGTTTCGCTTGCCGTGCCGGCGGACACGCGATCACCGCGAGGAGAATAGGAACAGCATGGCGCCGACGGACAGCAGACAACCGGCTCGCCCGCCGGACACCGATGCGATCGAAGTGCTGGTGCGCACCAAGCTGGCGCCGGCGTCGACCCGCGGGATCGTGACGCGCATCGCGCGGCTCGGGCGGCTCAGGCGCGGCCTCGACCGCCGGCTGACGCTCGTGAGCGCGCCGGCCGGTTACGGCAAGACCACGCTGCTGGCCGAGTGGCGCCATGCGCTGGTGGCGTCGGGTGTGAAGGTCGCGTGGGTGAGTCTCGACCAGGACGACGACAACGCGTCGATCTTCGCGTCCTACGTGGTCGCCGCGATCGTCGACACGACCGGCGGGGTCGGCGCCCGCGCGCAGCAGTTGTTGCGCGATCGAGCGCTGATTCCGCTGAAGACCGTATTCGACGAACTGCTCAACGAACTGGACAGCGCAGGCGTCGAGCTGTTCCTGATGCTCGACGACTTCGATCGCCTCGCGTCGCCGGTCATCCACGACGCGATGTTCGATCTGCTGCGCTACGCGCCGTCGAACCTGCATGTCGTGCTGTCGTGCCGCTCGGCGCCCGCGTTGCCGCTCAGCTATTTCGAATCGCGCGACGAACTCGTGCGGGTGGACGAGAACGACCTGCGTTTCGACGACGCGGAGACGCGCGCGTTCTTCGAGCGGGTGGCCGGCAAGCCGCTCAATGCGGACAACGTCGGGCGTCTGCGCGCGGCGACCGAAGGTTGGGTGTCGGGCCTGCAACTGGCGGCCCTGGCGCTGCACGACGACAGCGACGCGGCGCGCGTGGCCGAGCAGGTCAGCCACGCGCGTGCCGGCATCGCCGCGTATCTGAACGAGAACGTGATGACGCAGGTGCCGGACGCGATCCGCCACTTCCTGCTGCATACGGCGGTGCTCGACCGGATGACGCCGGCGCTGTGCGATGCGCTGACCGGCCGCGACGACGCGCTCGACTGCCTCGAATGGCTAACCGCGCACAACCTCTTCATCCGGTCGATCGACGGCGACCGCCGGCGCTACCGCTATCACGCGCTGTTCCTGCAATACTTGCGGGAGGAGCTGGCGCTGCGCGAGCCCGGCACGGTGGCCACACTGCATCGCCGCGCGAGCGCGTGGTATGCGGCCGAGCGGCAATGGCCGGACGCCGTCAGGCACGCGCTCGCGGCCGGCGACTTCGATGCGGCCGCCGGCTGGGTCGAGGCGTGCGCGATGAAGCTCATCGCGTCGAGCGACGTGCGTACCGTGCTCGACTGGGTGTCGCGCCTGCCCGCGCAGGCGCTGACGGGCCGCCTGCGGTTGCGGATCGCGCATACGTGGGCGCTCGCGCTGTCGATGCAGATCGTCGATGCGCGCCGTGCGCTGGAAGCGCTGGAAGCCGACATCGCGGCCGGGCGGCTCGATACCGACGCCGTCACGGCGACCGAACTGCTGGCCGTGCGCTCGCTGATCGCCGGGCTGTCGGATCGCAGCATCGAATCGCTGCAGCTCGGCGAGCGTGTGCTGGCGGCCGCCCCACCGGCCGGTTCGTGGGTCGAGCAGATCGGGCAGACGACGCTGATCTTCGGGCTCGGCTACGCGGGCCGCCTCGGCGACGTGCGGGATCTCGGCGCGCGCGCGGAACACGCGGCGTCGGGGCACGAGCCGCTGTACGCGAACGTGTACCGCCAGAACATGTCGGGCCTGGCCGAGTTCGTCGCCGGGCGGCTGCACGACGCGTCGAAGACGTTCGAGACGGCGTTGCGCGCCGCCGAACGCTCGGCGGGTCGCCTGTCGGCGGCGACGGCGCTGTCGGCCGGCTATCTGTCGGCGATCTACTACGAATGGAACGACTGGGCGAAGGTGCGCGACGCGCAGGCCGACCGCTTCGACATCGCGATGCAGGCCTGTTCGCTCGGGCCGTTGCTGAGGTTCATGCAGACCGCCGCCCTGCTGCAATTCCGGTCGGGGAACGACGCGCGGGCGCACGACATGCTCGACGAAGCCGATCGCATCGCGTGCAGCCGGCAATGGCTGCGGCTGCGCGTCGCGTGCATGGCGACCGGTATCCGGCTGCATCTGGACGCCGGCCAGCCGACGCAAGCCCACCGTGTGGGGCGCGCGCTGGCGTCGCTGGTGTCGCCCGTGCCGCCGGACGAAGCGTCGAGCCACGTCGAGACGTGGCAGATGGCGCAATCCGCGCAGGCAAGGCTGCTGCTCGCCGATGCACGCGCGAACGAAGCCGCGCAGCGCATGGCGACCGTGCACGCGGTGCTGGCCGCGCGCGGGTTCGACTGGTTCGCGGCGCAGGCCGCCGTGTTGCATGCGATCGCGCTCGACCACGCGGGCGACGAGAGCGCGGCGCTCGCGGCGTTCGCGCGTGCGCTCGAATACGGCCAGGGCAACGGACTCGTCCGCACCTTCGTCGACGAAGGCGCGGCGGCCGAGCGCTTGCTGGCGCGCATGCAGAAGCGTGCCGACCGCTTTCCGGCAGTCGGCGCGTGGTATCTGCGCGACCTGGCCCGTGCGTTCGACGCGCAGCGGGCGTCGGGCGGAGCACCGGCCACGCGGCCGGGTGCGACCGGCAACCTCAGCGCGCGGGAGCTCGAGATCCTCGACTACGTCGCGCGTGGCCTGTCGAACAAGGAAATCGCCCGCGCGCTGCGCGTCGCGCCGGAGACGATCAAGTGGCACCTGAAGAACATCTTCGAGAAGCTCAACGTGACGTCGCGCATCCAGGCGGTGCGCAGCGGGCTGGCGCTCGATCCGTCACGCGTGCGGCGCGACGACGAATGACCGGCTGACGCGCTGCCGCCCGCGTCAGCGGTGCGCGGCGAACGCGGCCACGATCTCGTCGATCGCCGCACGGATGCGCGCGGTGTGGCGCAGGTCGCGGTGCGTGACGAGCCAGACCTCGTACGGCGACGCCCGCATGCGATCCGGCCAGATCCGCGCGAGCCCGTCGCGCTCGCCCATGTGAACCGGAATCTCGCCGACGCCGAGGCCCGCACGCAGCGCCGCACGCAGCATCAGGTTCGAGTTGGTGCGCGTGACGATGCGGCCGCCGTCGATCGGTTCGCCGGCGAGGGTCGGCTTGCGGCTGGCGTCGATGTACGGCTGGTAGACGGCGAGGTCGTGGCCCGCGAACGCGCGGCCGCGCTCGGGCTCGCCGTGCCGGTGCAGATAGTCGGGCGACGCGAATAGCCCCATGTCCCAGCACGCCAGCCGGCGCGCGACCAGATCGGGGTTCTCGGGCCGCACGGTGCGGATGGCGATATCGGCTTCGCGTTTCGCGAGATTCAGGATGTGGGTCGACGTGTTCAGCGCGACGGAGACGTCGGGATGTTTCGCGTGCAGCCGTGCGATCGACGGCATCACGAACTCGATCGCGAGCGCGTCGGTCGTCGTGATCTTCACCTCCCCGGCGAGCCGCCGGTCGACCCCCTGCGTCAGCCGCACCAGCTCGTGCGCATGCTGCTCCATCGCCTCGGCGGCGCGCAGCGCCAGTTCGCCGACCGGCGTGGGCAGATAGCCTTTCGACGAACGCAGGAACAGCGTCGCGCCGAGCATGTGCTCGAGCGTCGCGAGCCGCCGCCCGACCGTCGCCTGATCGACGCCGAGCGTCTGCGCCGCGCGGCGCAGCGTGCGCTCGCGATGGATCGCGAGAAAGACGCGCGCGTCGTCCCAGTTCATCGTGTGTCCCGACTGATGCATTTTTGCATTCCCCGACCGGTAATTCGCTGCGTGCCCGCGCGCGGCATCGCCCATAGACTGGCTTCACCTACATGGCGATGCCGCGATTCGGGGATGGCCCGCGAATCGGCCGCGCATCGACGAACGTTGAGGATCATATCGTGATTGATGACGCGCCCCCCTGCCCACCCACATGACCGCGATCGAAATCGTGCGGCCCGGCGGCCCCGACGTGCTCGTGCCGGCGACCCGGGCCGTACCGGTGCCGGGCCCCGGCGACGTGCTGATCCGGATTCACGCGGCCGGCGTCAACGGCCCGGACGTATTCCAGCGCAAGGGGCTGTACGATCCGCCGCCCGGCGCGTCCGACATTCCCGGCCTCGAGATCGCCGGCGAGGTCGTCGCGGTCGGGCGCGACGTCACGCGGTTCGTCGTCGGCGATCGCGTCTGCGCGCTGATTCCCGGCGGCGGCTACGCGGAATACGCGGTGGCGAACGAGAGCAACACGCTCGCGATTCCCGACGGCCTCGGGATGGCCGAGGCAGCGGCGCTGCCGGAGACCTTCATGACGGTCTGGCTGAACCTGTTCCAGCGCGGTCGGTTTTCCCCCGGTGAAAGCGTGCTGATCCACGGCGGCGCGTCGGGCATCGGTACGACGGCGACGATGCTGGCGAAGGCGTTCGGCGCGGCGACGATCATCACCACCGTCGGGTCGGACGCGCAGCGCGACGCGAGCATGCGGCTCGGCGCGGATCTCGCGATCGACTATCGCAGCGAGGATTTCGTCGAGGCAGTCGCGCGCTTCACGGGCGGCAAGGGCGTCGACGTGATCGTCGACATCATCGCGGGCGACTACGTCGCGCGCAATTTCGCGGCGGCCGCGATGAACGGGCGCATCGTGCAGATCGGCGTGATCAATGGCCCCGCGAAGGAGCTCGATCTGTTTCCGATGCTGACGAAGCGGCTCACGCACATCGGCTCGACGCTGCGCTCGCGCACTTACGCGGAGAAGGCGCAGATCATTCGCGAGCTCGAGGAGGCCGTGTGGCCGCTGATCCGGCAAGGCACGGTCAGGCCGCAGGTCTATCGGCTGTTCGATTTGCGCGACGCGCGCGCGGCGCACGAGCTGATGGATTCGGGACGGCATATCGGCAAGATCGTGCTGGCGACGCCGGCCGCGGATCATGCGCTTCGGGCTGCCATCGACGCAAACGCCAAGCATTCCACATGATCCGCGGACGCTTCAGCCCCCCGGTCGGGGGGCTGAAGCTGCGGCGGGGATGGCCCGACAATCGGGGCACCGAATGCGTCGCCGCGCCCCGCCGGCGCGTCGCGTGGATGCAGCACCGCACTGGACGATGAGTCGAAATGGACATGCTCGAGAACATGCGGACGTTCGTTCGCGTCGTGCAGGCCGGCAGCTTCTCCGCCGTGGCGAAGCAGACCGATGTCGCGACCGCGCAGGTGTCGCGGGCCGTCGCGAGCCTGGAGGCGTATGCGCAGATTCGTCTGTTGAACCGGACCACCCGGAAAATCGCACTGACCGACAGCGGGCGCCGCTATTTCGAGCGCCTGCAATCGATTCTCGGCGATGTCGACCAGGCGAATGCCGAGGCCCGGAACGCGCTGGTCCGCCCGTACGGACGCTTGCGCGTGCATACGATGCCGGGGCTCGGGCAGAGCCATGTGACCGCGTTGGCCGTCGCCTATCGGGCGCGCTTTCCCGAAGTCGCCATCGAGATGACTTATTCGCAACGGATGCCCAATCTCGTCGAGGAAGGCTACGACGTATCGGTCGTCACGGCCGCGAGCCTGCCTGATTCCGCCTGCATCGCGCATTCATGCGGCACGTCGTTCAGCGTGCTGGTTGCGTCGCCGGCCTACCTGGCTCGCCACGGCGTGCCGTCCGCGCCCGCCGACCTGGCACGCCATACCTGCCTGCGCCTCGATACGCCGGCCGAAGCGAACGACGAATGGCTGCTGCACGGCCCCGGCGGCCAGACCGCGTCGCATGCGGTCACGGCCGCGCCGTTCCACGCGAATGCGCCGGAGGCGCTGTCGATCGCGCTGCGCGCGGGGCTGGGCATCGGCTCGCTGGCGATCTATTCGGCGATCGACGACCTGCGCAGCGGGCGGCTCGTGCGCGTGCTGCCGGACTACCGGTTGACGATGCTCGACGTTTACGCGATGTATGCGTCGCGCCGCTTCCTGGACGCGAAGGTTCGCACCTTCGTCGAGCATCTGCGCTTGGGGTTGTCGCCCGCGCTGAAAGCCGACGCCCGCGCGCTCGACGCGCTCGCGGCGCCGCGCGGCCGCGAGCGTGCCCGTGCCCGTGCGGTGGCCGGTGTCACGGCCTGACGGCCGGCCCATCCGTCGTACCCGTTGTACCCGTTCGTTCCTGTCGAGGAGAATCCGATGAAGTCCCGTTTTGCAATCGTCGTTGCAGGTTTCGTTGCGTTGTCGCCGCTGGCCGGTCACGCGCAGTCCGCCGCACCCACCGCGCCCGCCGAGCAGGCGGCATCGGCGGCCGCGTCGCCGCGGGCGGCGAAGAAGGCCGAACGCGCGGCCGACCGCGCATTCGCGAAGAAGGTTCGGCAGGCCATCGTGAGAGCGCCCGGCGTGGGCAATGCGCAGGTCACCGTGTTCGCGAAGGCGAAGACGGGCGACGTGACACTGGCCGGGCAGATCGCCGACGAGTCGCAGGACCGGGCCGCGGTGGACGCGGCCCGCCAGGTCCCGGGCGTGACGTCGGTGAAGAGCAAGCTCCAGTTACGCCTGGAGGGTGGCCAGTAACGGAAAGGGTTGACGGCATCGGGTGCATGTCTTTGCGGGTCTCGTCGTGTAAAGAATCCACGGCGAAGGCTCGGGAAGGCACGCACCCGTGCCGGCTGCGACGCGTCCCGCCGCGGGTGGCGGGGGCGTCAGATGCGACCGAGCAGCACCAGTATCACGACAATGACGACGATCAGCCCGACGGTCCCCGATGGCCAGTAGCCCCAGCTTCGGCTATGCGGCCATGCAGGAAATGCTCCGATGAGCAGCAGAATCAGAACGATGATGAGGATCGTACCGAGCATCGCATCCCTCCTGGATTTATTCGACACGGTGTCGGCTGTCGCAATTCGCGTGCCGCGAGGGGACGATCGTTCCGTAGGGCGCCGCTGCCGCATCGGACGGTGCGCGGCGGGCGACCGGGATTACGCGCCGGCGTCCGTGCCGGCGGTGTCCGGCCAGAGCAGGGCCTGAGCGACGACGACGTGATCGCCGTTGAAGGTGGCGGCGGGCGAACCGTACAGGCGATAGCCGAGCGCCAGCGCATCCGACACACGGTGGCAAAACGTGGCGTCGTCCTTGCCCGTCAGCAAACGATAGCGGGGCAGGTCGTTGGGCGGGGAATGCGACATGGGCGGGACTCCTGTGAAGGGGGCGGATCGGGCAGTATAAGTCGGACAAAGCCACGCCATCTGCGAAGGCAGGGGCATTTACATCATGAATGCCAGTTCATTCAACAAATAAATTTTAAAAATGGTCGCCCGCTCGCTATGCTGAATCCTTCACTCAGGCGGGCATGCAATGGCTGAACTCTTTCTGGTACGGCACGGGCAGGCGTCATTCGGCACCGACGACTACGACCGGCTTTCCGCGGCGGGCGACCAGCAGGGCGTCTGGCTCGGCGAATATTTCGTGCGGCAGGGCCTGGCGTTCGACCGCGTGATCTGCGGCACGATGAACCGCCATGCGCAGACGGTCGCCGCGATCCTGCGCGGGATGGGCCGCGAAGGCGTCGCGGTCGATCGCCATCCCGGCCTGAACGAATACGATTTCCACGGGCTGTTCGCGGCCGCCGCCAGCGACTACCCGGAGATCGCGCGGCTCGCGGCCGGCACGATGAAGGACCATTTCCGCGCGCTCCGGCAGGTGCTGCAGCTGTGGACCGAGGACAAGCTCGGCGATGCGGCTCCCGAAACCTGGGCCCATTTCCAGCAGCGCGTGGCCGACGCGCGCGCGGCGATCCGCGCAGGCGGCGGCCAGCGCGTACTGGCGGTGAGCTCCGGCGGCCCGATCGCGGTCACCGTGCAGCAGGTGCTCGCGGCCCCGCCGTCGAGCGCGATCGCGCTGAACCTGCAGATCCGCAACAGCAGTCTTTCGCAGTTTTTCTTCAACGCCGAGGCGTTCCACCTCGCGTCGTTCAACGGCATCCCGCATCTGGAGGACCCCGAACGACACGCGCTGCGCACCTACGGCTGACCCACGAACGATCGCGACGATGACGAACCCTTCCCAGCAACTCGACGTAGCCCGCCTCACGCGCTATCTGGAAACCCACGTGCCGGGCTTCGAAGGCCCGGTCGACACGGAGAAGTTTGCCGGCGGCCAGTCGAATCCGACTTTCCTGCTGAATGCGAAGAGCGGCCGCTACGTGCTGCGCCGCCAGCCGCCGGGCGAACTGCTGAAATCCGCGCACGCGGTCGACCGCGAATTCCGCGTGCTCACCGCGCTGTCGGGTACCGCGGTGCCGGTCGCGCATCCGTATCACCTGTGCGAAGACCGCGACGTGATCGGCAGCCTGTTCTATGTGATGAGCTTCGAGGACGGCCGGATCTTCTGGGACCCTGCGCTGCCGGAACTGCCGAAGGCCGAGCGCGCGACCTGCTACGACGCACTGCTGCGGACGATGGCCGCGCTGCACGACGTCGATGTCGACGCGGTGGGCCTTGCCGACTACGGCCGCCCGGGCAACTACTTCGAACGCCAGATCGGCGTGTGGACGAAGCAGTATCGCGCGGCCGAAACCGGGCGCCTCGATGCGATGGAGACGCTGATCGACTGGCTGCCGAAGGCGTGTCCCGAGGATACGGGCCGGCCCGCACTGGTGCACGGCGACTTCCGGATCGACAACCTGATGTTCGCGCGCGACGGCTATCGCGTGCAGGCCGTGCTCGACTGGGAACTGTCGACGCTCGGCAACCCGCTCGCCGATCTCGCGTACTTCTGCATGTGCCTGCGGCTGCCGTCCGGCGGCCAGGTGCGCGGGCTCGCGGGCCAGGATCGCGCGGCGCTCGGGATTCCCGACGAAGCGGCGATCGTCGCGCGCTACTGCGAACTGCGCGGCATCGCGCCGATCCGCGACTGGCATTTCTACCTCGCCTTCAGCTTCTTCCGGCTCGCGGCGATCGCGCAGGGCGTGAAGGCGCGCGCGTTGCAGGGCAACGCATCGAGCGAGCAGGCGCTGCGCGTCGGCGAAATGGCCGGCCGGCTGGCCGAACTGGCCGTCGGCGTGATCGACGCGCATCGCTGAGATCGCCGCGAAGGGTCACGATCGTCACGATCGCCGCGCGGCAATACGACAACACCATCAATGGAGGAGCACAGCAACATGGCAACGAACCTGTTCGACCTGACGGGCAAGATCGCGCTGGTGACGGGCGCGAGCCGCGGCATCGGCGAGGAAATCGCGAAACTGCTCGCGGAGCAGGGCGCGTACGTGATCGTGTCGAGCCGCAAGCTCGACGACTGCCAGGCCGTGGCCGACGCGATCGTCGCGGCGGGCGGCCGCGCCGAGGCGCTGGCGTGCCACGTCGGGCGCCTGGAGGACATCGCCGCGACGTTCGAACACATCCGCGGCAAGCACGGCCGCCTCGACATCCTCGTGAACAACGCCGCTGCGAACCCGTATTTCGGGCACATCCTCGATACCGATCTCGCCGCGTACGAGAAGACCGTCGACGTGAACATCCGCGGGTACTTCTTCATGTCGGTCGAAGCCGGCAAGCTGATGAAGACGCACGGCGGCGGCGCGATCGTCAACACGGCATCGGTGAATGCGCTGCAGCCGGGCGACTGGCAGGGCATCTATTCGATCACGAAGGCGGCCGTCGTCAACATGACGAAGGCGTTCGCGAAGGAATGCGGGCCGCTCGGCATCCGCGTGAACGCGCTGCTGCCGGGGCTCACGAAGACGAAGTTCGCGGGCGCGCTGTTCGCGGACAAGGACATCTACGAAACCTGGATGACGAAGATTCCGCTGCGCCGCCACGCGGAGCCGCGCGAAATGGCCGGCACCGTGCTGTATCTCGTGTCGGATGCGGCGAGCTACACGAACGGCGAATGCATCGTCGTCGACGGCGGCCTGACGATCTGAGCGCGCGATGAAACTGGACAGCTACGCCGGCCAGGCCGTGATGATCACCGGCGCCGCGAGCGGCTTCGGCGCGCTGCTCGCGAGCGAACTCGCCGCGATGGGCGCGCGGCTCGCGCTCGGCGACCTGAACGGCGATGCGCTCGAACGCGTGGCCGCGCCGCTGCGCGCGGCCGGCGCCGACGTGATCGCGCAGCGCTGCGACGTGCGCGTCGAAACGGAGGTCGCCGCGCTGGTGCAGGAAGCCGTCGCGCGATTCGGGCGGCTCGACGTCGGCATCAACAACGCGGGCATCGCGCCGCCGATGAAGGCGCTGATCGACACCGACGAAGCCGATCTCGACCTGAACTTCGCGGTGAACGCCAAGGGCGTGTTCTTCGGGATGAAGCACCAGATCCGCCAGATGCTCGCGCAGCGCGAAGGCGTGATCCTGAACGTCGCGTCGATGGCCGGGCTCGGCGGCGCGCCGAAGCTGGCCGCGTATGCGGCGTCGAAACATGCGGTGGTCGGGCTCACGAAGACGGCCGCCCTCGAATACGCGCGCCACGGCATCCGCGTGAATGCGGTGTGCCCGTTCTACAGCACGACGCCGATGGTCACCGACAGCGAGATCGGCGAGCGCCAGGATTTTCTGGCGCAGGGCTCGCCGATGAAGCGGCTCGGCCGGCCCGACGAAATCGTCGCGACGATGCTGATGCTGTGCGCGAAGGACAACACGTATCTGACCGGGCAGGCCGTCGCCGTCGACGGCGGCGTCTCGGCCTTCTGAACCGAACGAACGGAAACACGGAAATCTCGAGGAGTCGATCATGGACTTTGGCTACACCCCGAAAGTGGAAGCACTGCGCGAACGCGTGAGCGCATTCATGGATGCGCACATCGTGCCGCGCATCCGCCAGTGGAACGACGAAGTGCACGCGGGCCAGTATCCGGTGTCGTTCATGGAGGAACTGAAGGAACGCGCGAAGGCGGAAGGGCTGTGGAACCTGTTCCTGCCGCACCTGAAGGACGACGAGCCGGGGATGGGCCTGACGAACCTCGAATACGCGCCGCTCGCCGAGATCATGGGGCGCGTGAGCTGGGCGTCGGAAGTGTTCAACTGCAACGCGCCGGACACCGGCAACATGGAACTGCTGCACATGTTCGCGACGCCCGAGCAGCGCGAACAGTGGCTGCTGCCGCTCTTGCGCGGGGAAATCCGCTCGGCGTTCGCGATGACGGAGCCCGACGTCGCGTCGTCGGATGCGACCAACATCACGACACGCATCGAGCGCGTGGGCGACGAGTACGTGATCAACGGCCGCAAGTGGTTCATCACGAACGCCGCGCATCCGAACTGCAAGATCTTCATCGTGATGGGCAAGACCGATCCCGAGGCCGAGTCGCACCAGCAGCAGAGCATGATCCTCGTGCCGCGCGACACGCCGGGCGTGACGGTCGTGCGCAACATCACGGTGGTCAATCACCACGCGCCGGAAGGGCACTGCGAGATCACGTTCGACAACGTGCGCGTGCCGGCGCGCAACCTGCTCGGCGAGGAAGGCAGCGGCTTCGCGCTCGCGCAGGCGCGCCTCGGGCCGGGCCGTATTCACCACTGCATGCGCTCGATCGGCGCGGCCGAGCTGGCGCTGGAGCTGATGGTCGACCGCGCGCAGTCGCGCGTCGCGTTCGGCAAGCCGCTGAACCGGCACGGCACGGTCGGCGAATGGATCGCGCGCTCGCGTATCGAGATCGACCAGGCACGCCTGCTGGTGCTGAAGGCCGCGTGGATGATCGACAAGGTCGGCGCGAAGGCGGCGCGCAAGGAAATCTCGATGATCAAGGCGCTCGTGCCGACCGTCTATACGGACGTATGCGACCGCGCGATGCAGGTATTCGGCGCGGCGGGCTTGAGCCCCGATACGCCGCTGGCCGACCTGTGGACCTGGGGCCGCGCGCTGCGCTTCGCCGACGGTCCGGACGAGGTGCACCTGCAGGCCATCGCGCGGATGGAGATCAAGGGCGGCGAACCCGGCGCGACGACGCCGTACCTGACGCCGCCGCCGCGCGGCTGAGCGCCGCGCCGCACGGGAGCGCGACGTGGGTGAACGGGAGGCGCACGCCGTATTAAGATGCCGGCAAGGAGATCCGGCGATGCGCCTTTCGAAGATTGATCTGAACCTGTTCGTCGTATTCGAGGCGATCTACAACAAGCGCAACCTGACGCGCGCGGCCGAGGTGCTGAACCTCACGCAGCCGGCCGTCAGCAACGCGCTCGCGCGGCTGCGCAAGACGCTGAACGATCCGCTGTTCGTCAGCACGCCAGCCGGGATGATGCCGACGCCGATGGCCGAGAACATCGTCGGCCGCGTGCGCGAGGCGCTGCAATTGCTGGATTCGAGCGCGCACGAAGGCGACGTGTTCGATCCGGCTTCGTCGGAGCGCGTGTTCCGGCTCAGCATGAGCGACCTGACCGAGGCGTTGTTGCTGCCCGCGCTCGGCGAATTGCTGCAGACGCATGCGCCCGGCATGCACGTGCGCAGCTACACGATGGACCGCCGCGAAGTCGCGACCGCGCTCGCGAACGGCTCGGTCGACATCGCGATCGACGCGCCGCTGATCGGCGATCCGCATCTGCACCAGGCGCTGCTCGTGCAGGACCGCTACGCGTGCATGATCCGCGACGATCACCCGTTCAAGGGCGATACGCTGACCATGGACGACTACCTGTCGATGGGCCACATCCACGTATCGAGCCGCCGCAAGGGCAGCGGGCACGTCGACGCGGAACTGACGCGGCTCGGGCTGCGCCGCAACATCCAGATGCGCGTGCAGCACTACATGGTCGCGCCGCTGATCGCGATGCGCAGCGACCTCGCGCTGACGGCGCCGCTGCGGCTGCTGCAGCGCTATCCGGCGCGGATTCTCGAACTGCCGTTCGAGATGCCGGGGCTCGACTACTTCTGCTACTGGCATCGCAGTGCCGATCAGGATCAGGGCAGCCAGTGGCTGCGCGAGCAGTTGATGGCGTTGATGGGCGGGATGGGGGAGGTGCGGTGATGGGCGGGGCGTGCGCGTCGCGCGTTACCCCCGGCGCTTGCCGACTCAATACGAATCGTCGTCGAAGCGGGACGATGCCGGCCGGCGCTTCATGTCCTTCAGCCAGTTCCTGACCTGATCCGGGTCCTCGAACTCGCGCAGCGCGACGCTCAGGTCCTGGTTGCTCCGCTGCGTGCCGGCAATGTCGCGTGCCAGCATGCGCAGCACGGTATCGGGCGCAACCTTGGTGGACGACGCGATCCCGTACGTGCGCCGGAAATCATTCTCGACGTGCACGATCTCCTGATCGAGTTCGCGCAGCTGTTCCTCGAGGATGCCGTTGTAGCGCGTGAGCCGCGCTTCGCTGAGGCCGTCGATCGCACGCCGGTCGATCTGTTCGATCTCCAGCTGCAGTTCGAGCAGTTGCAGCAGGTTGCCCTTCTCGTAGGCGCGGTTGACCCGCTGCATCAGCACGGTCTTGCGTTGCTGCTCCTGCGGATCGGGTTCGCGATCGGGATGCAGCGCGCTGGCCAGCTTGCGATAGATCTCGCGGATCGACTTGTTCGATTCGGCCTGCTCGGCTTCGATGCGCGCCTGTGCCGCCGATTGCTTCGGTGCCTTCTTGCGCTTCGCGCGCTGCGCCTCGCGGGCCGCGTGGGCGGCCATGTCGCGCTCGAACTGGGCGTCGAGTTCGGCCTGCAGGCGTTCGGCGAGTTCCTCGGGCGACAGCGTGTCGAGACCTTCTGGCGGTTGCGGTTCGGGCTCCTGTTCCCGTCCCGGTTTGGCGGGCTCGGGAGCGGCCGCTTCGTGGCCGGTGTGCGCGGGGCCGGCATGCCGGTTGTAGATGATCTTCAACGTCGCGTCGTCGCTGACGTCGAGCAAATCACCCGCCATATCCACGATCAGGTCGGACAGCGTGCGCTGCTCGGCCTTGCTCAGACCCTTCTGCAGGAACGCGTCGTCGAGCAGATGGATCAGCCGGATGCGCAGCGCCGTCGCTTCCTGTTCGAGCGGCAACAACCCATCGACGAACTTCTTCTGGAACGCCGGCATCACGGCTTCCCACGCGCCGAGCCGCTCGCGCCGCTTTTCGATCTGCTTGACGAGCGTATTGAACGTTTGCTGGGCTTTCGACAGGCTGGCTGTCTCGTGGCCGGGTGCGATGGCGACCGCGGCACCGCGACGTGCGGTCATGATGAGTGTCCTCCGGCCGCGGCGGGACGCGCGGCAGGCCGGTATTTTAGCCGCATGCCCCACGGGACGGCGCGGAGTTGGGGGCGTCCTCTCGGCGACCGGCGGCGCGTCAGTGCGTCACGGCCGCCGCTGCCGGCGCGCCGGCATCCGAACCCGGTGCGCCGTTCGGGCCGTAGGCCGCTTCGGCGCGCTTGTGTTCGGCAAGGCGCTTCGCGGCCAGGCGTTCCTGCGCGGCGACGATGTCGTCCGGATAGCTGTCGCCGTCGCCGATCGTCGGGTTGTAGCCGACCGATTCGAGGTCGAGCAACTCCTGGCGCACTTGCGCGCGGGTGAGCGTCGAGTGCGACGGCGATTGTGCGTACGACATGGTCGGTGCGGCGAGCAGCGCGATGGCTGTAGTGGCGACGGCGGCGATGGTAACGATGAGCGATTTCACGATTTCCTCAGACAGTTTCGTTTGCGGTTCGGCGCATTGGGGCAGGTCGAACCGACGGAGCAAGTTTAGGAACCCGGAACGGCCGGATAAACGGCGATTCCTGGCGAGCTGTGTTCCAGAATGCGTGGGAGTGCGCAACGCGCATGCCGTGGCGATCACGCATCGGTGATTGCTGCGGCGGTGCTTGCCGCATTGACCGTTCCCGACGCGCGCGGCGTGGCGGCCGCGATCGCATCGATGGTGCCGCTTGGGCCTGCGTAGCTCAGCGGTAGGTGCGTGCATCGGTCGTGCGGCCAATGATCCGGTACGTGGCCAGTGCGACCGGCCGGCCCAGCGTCCAGGCTGGACTCCTGATCGAGGCAATCGGTTTTACTTGTCGTGCGGCAGGTGGGTGCGCGCGAATGCCGGTCGATGCGGCTGCGGATCGATTGGTAGACCCATGGTCGACGCACGACGAACTGCCCGAAAGAATGGGTTGCGTGCGCAGTCGGCGCGGGCTGGAGGGTGACCCTTCAATCGCCGAACAACTGCCCCTGCCCGGAGATCACGCGTTCGAAATCGTCGCGCAGGAACGGCAGGATCGCATCGGCGACGGGCTGAAGCTGGCGGCTCAGATAGAACGCATAGTCGATCGGCGAACGCATCGTTTCGAGCGGCTCGGGGCCGGCCGTCGTCATCACGTAGCTGATCCAGCCGCCGCGCTGATACTGCAGCGGCCGGCCCTGCGCGTGATTGAACTCGTCGGCGATGCGTGCCGCGCGCACGTGCGGCGGCACGTTGCGCTCGTATTCGCGCAGCGGCCGGCGCACGCGCTTGCGGTAGACGAGCTGGTCGTCGAATTCGCCGGCCAGCGTGCGCCGCACATAGTCGCGAACGAAATCCTGGTACGGTTCGCGCCTGAACACGCGCCGGTACAACTCGCGCTGGAATTGCTGCGCGAGCGGCGTCCAGTCGGTGCGCACCGTTTCGAGCCCCTTGAACACGAGATCCTCGCCGCCGTCGGCCGTTGCCGCGAGCCCCGCATAGCGCTTCTTGCTGCCTTCTTCCGCGCCGCGCACGGTCGGCATCAGGAAGCGGCGGTAATGCCGCTCGTATTGCAGCTCCAGCGCGCTGTCGAGCCCGAACTGTTCGCGTAGGTGGACGTGCCACCAGCGATTCACGTGCTCGACGAGCGCGCGGCCCTTGGCGCCGGCTTCGTCGTCGTCATGTGCGCGGCCGAGCCATACGAACGTCGAATCGGTATCGCCGTAAATCACTTCGTAACCCTGAGCTTCGATCAGTGTGCGCGTGCGGTGCATGATCTCGTGGCCGCGCATCGTGATCGACGACGCGAGGCGCGGGTCGAAGAAGCGGCAGCCCGTCGAGCCGAGCACGCCGTAAAACGAATTCATGATGATCTTCAGCGCCTGCGACAGCGGCGCGTTGTGCTGCCGCTTCGCGTCGTCGCGGCCCTCCCATACGCGGCGCACGATGTCGGGCAGGCAGTGCGCGGTGCGCGAGAAGCGCGCACCGAGAAAACCGGGCACCGAAGCATCGTCGCCAGGATTCGCGAGCCCCTCGATCAGGCCGACCGGGTCGATCAGGAACGTGCGGATGATTGACGGATAGAGGCTCTTGTAGTCGAACACGAGCACCGAGTCGTACAGCCCGGGCCGCGAATCCATCACGAAGCCGCCGGGGCTGTTCTGACCCGTCACGTCGCCGAGGTTCGGGGCGACATAGCCGAGCCGGTGCATGCGCGGCAGGTACAGGTGCGTGAACGCCGCGACCGAGCCGCCGGTGCGATCGGCCGCGAGGCCCGTGACGCTCGCGCGTTCCAGCGCGAAGGACAGCAGGTCGGCCTTGTCGAAGATGCGCGTGACGAGTTCGCAGTCCTTCAGGTTGTAGCGCGCGAGCGCGGGCTTGTCGTGCTCGAAGCGGCGCTGGATCTCGTCCATCCGCTGGTACGGGTTGTCGATCGACTTGCCTTCGCCGAGCAGCGACTGCGACACGTATTCGAGGCTGAACGACGGGAAGGTCCACGTCGCGGATTTCAGCATGTCGATGCCGTCGAGGATCAGCCGGCCGGCCGCGCCCGCGAAGAAGTGGTCGGGCTGCTGGCCGTGCGCGCGCCAGTCGAGCGCGCTGCCGCCGCGCCCGAGCTTCAGCGGGATGCCGTATTGCTCCGCGTGCGCATGCAGGATGCGCAGGTCGAACTGCACGAGATTCCAGCCGATCACCGCATCGGGATCGTGCCGGTCGAACCAGTCGTTGAGCCGCGCGAGCATCGCGGGGCGGCTGTCGCAGTAGTCGAGGTCGAAGTCGAGGGTGCCTGCGCTGCCGCTCGCGCCGCCGTTCGGTGGCCCGAGCATGTAGACCTGGCGCTGTCCGCAGCCTTCGAGCGCGATCGAGTACAACTCGCCGTGGACGCTGGTTTCGATGTCGAGCGACACGCAGCGTAGCGCAGGGCGGTAACCGGTTGCGGGCTTCAGCTCGCCGCCGGTGAGCGTGCCGTCGCGGCCGGGCTGGCCGCGAAACGCCACGCATGCGGTGATGAAGCGCTCCATTGCGTAGCGGTCGGGCGGCTGCACGTCGGCTTCGTAGACGTCGACGCCGGCGGCGGCGAGCCGCTTCTGGAGCCCGGACAGATGCCGGTAGCGCTTGCAATAGAGGCCGACGACCGGGCGTTGCCGGAAGTCGCGCAGCGCGAGCGGCCGCAATTCGGCTTCGCGCTCGCCGGCCAGTGCGCGTTCGGCGAGTGCCTGCTGTTCGGCCGGGATGAACGCGACGGCTTCCTGCGGGCGCAACCGCACGCGGCGCGGACCGTGTTCGGTTGCCAGCCAGAACTCGATCTCGATGCCGGATGCGGTGTCCCGCCAGTGGCGGGTAAGGATGAAGCCCTGCTCGAACGCCGTCAAAACGCTTGCTCGTCGTGGATGCCCAGGCGGCGGATTTTAGCGCCTGGAAGCGGTTCGCGCCGATAGCGGCGCCATGGCATCAGGTGGCAGGAAGCCGGTGCGTGATGCGCCATCCCGTGCGGGCCGCATCGATCGGCCGCAGCGACCAGCGACGCGCGACGATCGCGTGGCGCTTCTGCGTGACGTATTCGTCTACGGCAAGTTCGAGGGTATCGTCACCGACGCGGGATAGTGTCGCGGTGGCGCCGGAGCCGTCCGCGAATTCGATGACGGCGGGGTGTGGTTTGGCGGTGCGCGGCGCATCGTGGTCGAGCGTCACGATGCTGCCCGGATAGAGGTGCGAATGGCGGGTACGCAGCAGGACGGCGGTGGGCATGGAAGGCGCTCCGGAAAACGCCGGCTTGGGCAACGTGTGAGCCGGATTCCGGAGCCTACCTGAAGGTGAGCGTTCGCGGGGGCATGGCGAGCGGCCGCCAGGATGGTCGGTGCCTGAGGCCGGACCCGAACCGGCATCCCCTCAAACATGCCCCTCGTGCTCGATCGCCCCACCATGCGCCGCCCGCGTCACGACCCGCACCGGCACCCCTGACGCCCTGGCCGCCCGCTTCGCCCACATCGCCGTCAGAATCGGCACGAGAATCGCCGTCACGAGGCACGCGGTCGCGACGATCGCCGTCGCCGCCGGCACCATCGGTTTGAACTTCGGAATCATCTCGCCGATGATCGCCGGGTTCGCGACCGCGGCGCCGGCCGTCGACGACGCGGCCAGCCCCGCCGTCCCGTTGCCGCCGCCCAGCAACTTGTCCGCGAGAATCAGCGGCACGCCCGTCACGACGATCACCGCGAGCCCGAGCGCGATGCCCGGTAGCCCGCTCTTCGCGATCACGTTCAGATCGATGCCGTTGCCGAGCGCGAAGCCGAAGAACGGAATCAGCGGATGCACGCAGCGGCCGAACAATTCGCGCAACTCCACGTCGAGATTGCCGAGCACGAAACCGATCAGAAACGGCAGCACCGCGCCGACGAAGAGCCGCGTCTCGAACACCGCGACGCCGGCCGCACCAAGAATCAGCATGCTGACGAGCGGCCCCGATTCGATCGACATCAGCACGAACGCGCCGGCCTCTTCGTTGGTGCCGTATTGCTGCATCACGGCCGCATAGAGGCCGCCGTTGGTCATGTCCATCGACGTCGTGATCGCGAGCAGCGACAGGCCTGCGAACAGGCCCGTGCGGATGCCGTCGTCGGGGATGAACCGCGCGGCGATCACCGTCGCGAGCCACGCGACCACGATCTTCGTCGCGAGCAGCGTGCCCGACTTGCGCAGCACGACACCCGTCGCGCGCAGGTCGATCGTCGCGCCCATGCAGAAGAACCAGACGGCGAGGATCGGCACGGTGCCCGCGATCAGACCGTTGGTGAACGAGCCGAAGTACTTGCCGGCGTTCGGTGCGAACGTGTGCACGCACGCGCCCAGCAGCATCGGCACCAGCATGAGTCCGCCCGGAATGCGGTCGATGGCCTGTTTCAGCTTCACGTCTCCTCCGTGGACGTCGATGCGTCCCGTTGTCGAATGATGTCTGCTGACTGACTATAGGACATGATTCGGAACGGTGGTCCGTTTTCGTGAATTTCGATGGTCGTCGTATCATCTGGACGCGGCCGGCGCCGAGGTGACGACTGTGACGACCGTCGCGCAGGATCGAGCGTATGCGGGCCGCGAACCGGCAAACCGGAAAAAAACACTACGGCGTAGAGGGCGAATGATGAAAATGATGATGCACATGGGCATCGCGTTGCTGGTGCTCGGCGCGAGCCTGGGCGCGAACGGCGCGCAAGCGAAGAGCACGGTCGATTGCGGGAAGCTCGATGCGGCCACGAACGGCCCCGACGACAACTTCCGGCCGCCGGCGTCCGGCACGGTCATCGGTATGGGCCGCGCGTATTTCTACTCGGCGCCCGACGCGCAATGCATCACGAAGCGCACCTTCATCGTCCCCGGCGATTCGGTGACCGTCTACAAGTCGCACGGGCGCTGGTACGACATCATGTACGTGAACGGCAAGACCGGCGACGACTTCGAAGGATGGGTCGAGCAGGGCCGCGTGCGCCTCGGCGGCCAATACGGCGCGCAGTAGTCGCCGTCGGCGGCGCCGTTACACCGTTGCCCCGGCGAAATCGCGCTGCAGGTTCTCCGCGCGCAACGGCCGCTGGTACAGGTAGCCCTGCGCGTACTGGATCCCGACCGCATGCAGCGCGCGATGTTGCGCTTCGGTTTCCACGCCTTCCGCGATGATCTTCAGGCCGTAGTGATGCGCGACGGCTGCGATTCCCTCGATCAGCCTCGAGCTGCCGCTGTCCAGTTGCGACACGAACTGTCGATCGATCTTCACGTAGTCGAACGGAAAGCGCGACAGCATGTCGAGATTGCTGTGATGCGTGCCGAAATCGTCGATCGCGAATTTCGCGCCTTTCGATCGCAATGCATGGAAGATCTCGGTGGTGCGCGCGTTTTTCTCGAGCAGGATGCGCTCGGTGACTTCGAGCACCAGCGTGAAGCCGGGCGGCAGCGCGCGGATCGCTGCCTCGACGTCGGTCACGAACCGCCCGCGCTCGAGATCCTGCGGCGCAATGTTCACGGCAATGCGCAGCGGCGCGGACGGCGTCAGCGCGGTCAGCTCGGCGACCGCCGTGCGCAGCACGAACTCGGTGACCTTCGGCAGCACCGTGCTCGATTCCACCTGCGGGATGAACACGGCCGGGCTGATGGCCCCCCACTTCGGATGGTGCCAGCGCAGCAGCGCCTCGACGCCGACCGTCCTGCGCGTCTGCACGTCGACGATCGGCTGATACACCACATGGAACTCGTCGCGCCTGAGCGCGTGGCGCACGGCTTTCAGCAACAGCCGCCGTGGTGCCATCGCGAGCAGGTAGGCGGCCATCACGAGGCTGTCGGCGAGCAGCACGATCGTCGCGCAGATCAGCCGGTAATGGCGCTGGACCTGTGACGCGTAGCGCGCCGATGCGATGACCGACACCGTGAACGGCCAGCGCTGCGAAGCGATCGTGCTGCCGCCTGCGGGGGCCGCTTCCGTTTCCGGCGAGAACTTCCCGTGCTGATCGAGACGACCTGCACCCGCGATCGACAGCGTGGCCGTTTCCGCCCCGTTGCCGGTGCCGTGGGCGAGTGCGTCGGCCACGTAGTCGCTCTCGATCACATACAGGACGCCCGCGCCGCGCGCGGTGGATCGGAATACGGACAGCACCGGAATGCCATGCTGGAACGGCGTCTGGCGGAGCAGCGTGACGGCCATCGAGCCCGGTTCCGGCTCGCGCGCATACGCGGTGAGCGGCAGGTCGATCGAACCGAGCGCCGACGAGCACATGAGGCGGCCGTCGCTCACCAGCCCGACCGCACGCAGATAGCGCAGGCGAGTGCCCACTTCGGCGAGTGTCCGGAACACCGTCGCGCATGGCCGCCCGACGAGCGCGCTCAGCTCGTCCGCGTGTCGGAGGCGCACGCCGTCCAGGATGCGGTCCACCGAAGCCACGATGTCGTTTGCCACGGCGCGCTCGTTCGCTGTGACGGCATCGCGTGCGTAGCGGTCGGCCAGTACGATCGCGAACGCGGGCACGAGCACGCAAATGATCACGGCGGCGAGAAACATGACGCGCGGCCACGCGCCGCTGCGGTGGAAGAGGAGTGTCGAGCCGGGCGTGAGCGCCCGCAGCCCCGCGATTGCCTTTGGTGTTATACGCATGAGGTGGCAAGTCGAACCGGTCGATACACCAGCGGCACGCACGCCGCATGCCCGAGTCGGGCCAGGCGGCTCGCGCGCCGGTTTCGGATGCCTATCGATGCGGCCGTCGCTTGTCGCGATCGTCCATCGATCGGGCGGTATCCCTCAATAACATGCGTACATTAAGCATGTATATAGGCGCAGCGTATCGAAAAAAGCCCCGGCCGCACAGTGTGTGCAGCCGGGACGAAAGACACCGTCTCTTGGCACGAGGATGGTGCGCGGCAAGTATATGATGCGGCGCGCTATTACGAAATATTGTTGTCTAAAAATTGGTGTCGTTTTGTGATTGTGTCTCAAAAAGAAACATTTCCGCGTGGCCCGCTTTCGGCGGTCGGCCGCGAGGGTGTCGAGCAGGAGCTTTGCGATGGAAGAAAATACCGCGCCCAACGTCATCGTGATCGACGGCGCCGCCCTGGCGGACGGCGGTTCGCTGTGGATCAGGATTTTGGTGGACGGGCAGGCCCAAGACTATTCGCTCGATCGCGTACTCGCATCGCGCGGTACGCCGCGCTACGACAGCATCCGCAGCGCGCACGGCGTACTGTCGAACGAAGAGCGACGGGAGTTGCGGGTGCTGCTGGAGCGCATCGCCGACCCCGCGATGTGGGCCGGCATCGTCGACACGTTCATCCAGGTGCTGAAGCGCTCCGACGCGTGATGAACGATGGCGTGCCGGGCGAGATTCAGAAGTCGTTGCGCATCTTGTGGAGCAGGCCGCTGGGTGACTGATGCGTGTCCACGGCAGTGAGGACATCGGTCAGGAACCACGGCAGGTTCAGCTGCGTGTTGGAATCGCCGACGCAGACGCGGATCGGCGGCGCGCTGGAGGGGGCGTGGGTGCCTGGTGCGGCGTCCCGCGACGGCACGCAATTTTTCGCGTATGCCTGAGCCGGAACCGGCGGCGCGACGGCACCCGAGGGCGCACCGGCGATGGCCGGCAGGCTGATGGCGGCAAACAGGGTCAGGGTGGCGGCAACGGCGACGCGTTTCATGAGGATTCTCCGGCGATGCTCGTTCGACCATGCGGGCCGGTGCGAGTTCGTGCGTGCGAGAGGCGTGTCACGTGCCCGAACGGGCCGCTTGGCCGCGTGCGACGCCGATCGCCTGCCCCGGTCGTCGGCCGCGCCGCTGCCGCGGCGCTTCTCCCGTCCGGCGCCGTAAGGCGCGCGTCAACGCGCTCGCGCATCCCGTCACTGATACCCGTAACACTGCTTCAGCCCCGCGTAGTCGTAGAAGTGGCTGCCCGGCGCGAGCTTCGCACCGTCGCACGCGGCCTGGAAATCCGTCTCGCGCTCGTTGTACAGCATCTTCACGATGAGCCGCGACCCGTTGCGATAGACATCCCACTGCATGTTCGCGGCCATCGGCGAGACCTGGTCGCCGCACCACGGATTGTTCGCATACGTGTACGTCTGCGCCTGCGGCGTCGGCACGAACACGTTCTTCAGGTTCATGATCGACGCGAACGGAATTACGATCTCCGCATGCGTGAAGCGCAGCTTCGCGGCGCGTGTCAGGTCGCCGCGCGCGATCGAATCGACTTCGCCGAAGAAGTCGTCCTGCAGCACCTTCGCCATCCGGTACGTCACCGGGTTCGCTTCCTGGATGCCGGGCCCCTTCTGGTAGTAGTCCTCGGCATCCTGGAGGTACGCGAGATACTGCGCCTGCTCCGCGCCGATGTACTTCTCCATCGTCACGCCGCCGGTTTCCGCGGTCATGGCCGGCGCGACCTGCAGCAGGTTGTACAGCACGTTCACCGCATCGACGGCCGTCGCGATCTTCGTCTTGCCGTCGCCCTTCAGCGTGTTGGTGAACTTGCCGTCCGTCGACGTGAACGCATAGGTGCCGGTGTTCGCGAACGTGTAGCCGTCGGAGCCGAGCTTCGCGATGAAGGCCGGCGACACGAGCGCGGCCAGCACCGTTTGCGCGACGTCGGCCGCCTGCGGTGCGGCCTTGATCGCCTTCAGCTTAGCGGCCACCGTCGCGTCGTTTGCATAGGTCTGGTACGCCTGGCTCGCCTGATAGGTCGCGTAGTACGGATCGCTCGTGTCGGTCACGAGATCGGTGGCCGGCTTCAGCGAGTGGAAATACAGCAGGAAGCGGTTGATGCCGGCCGGCTGTGCGACCGGTGCGCTCGCCGGATAGCCGGCCGGCGCGGCCGGCAGCGTGATGGCCGGCGCCAGTGCCGGCTGCGCGGCAACCAATGCCGCCGAGAAATACGTCGAACTGTCGACCGCGCGATCCTGGCCCGAGTTGACGACGACCACCTGCCGGTTGCCCGTCGCAAACAGCGCGGGCAACCGCTGCGCGAGACGCGCGGCGAGTTGCTGATGTTCGCGGATGCCGGTTTGCGTGAGGTTGCCGTACCCGGGTGTCGAAATGCCCTGCACGCCATAACCGAGCAGCGCATTGGCCTTCATCATCGCGTACGTGTCGGCCTTGAGCTGCGCGCCGAGCGCGGTCAATGCGCCGTCGGCCTCGGCCTTGACCAGCATCGCGTAGATCGCGCCGTCGTACTTGAAGCCCGACAGCCCGCGTGAGCCGTGACGGGCGACGAGTTCGGTATAGACCGGTGCGTAGCCGGCCGGCGGCGCTTCGTACGTTGCCGCGTCCTGCTGCGGGCGGTACGGCGTCTTCGTCTGGTAGTAGGTCGCGGGTGTCGGAGCCGGCGTGGGCTGAGGTTGCGGTTGCGGCGCGGGCGTCGTGCCGTTGTTGTCGGCCGACGTGGCGGGCTGCGTCGAGTCATCCCCGCCGCAAGCAGCGAGCAACAGGCCGGCAATCGTGAGGGCGGCGGCGGTGCGGGTCGGGCGTGTCATCGTGGCGGGCAACGGACGGGACGATGCGCATGTGCGTCGTCCCGTCTCCGGGGGAATGTGGTCGAGCCCCGAAGTGTTGCAAGCGACTTTGACAGCAGAATGTCAGGATGCGGTCGGACAATCGTCGGATGGCCGCCGAGTCGACGATGACGGCTGGCCGCTGCCAGCCCGTGTGCTGGCGTTCAGTGCAGCCCGGCCGATGCGATCGAGCGCACCGTATCTGTGATGTTCACGCAGCGCGACAGGCCGAAATGCTCGGCTTCGCGGCGTTCCGGTTCGCTGCTCGCGATCCCGACCGCGCGCTCCGGCGGTACGCCGAGCGCTTGCAGCGCGACATCGAACGGATGCTGATTCGATCCGGAGTTCTGTTGATCCGAATCCGTGACGACGACCGAGAAGCGGTCGAGGTTCGCGCGGCCGAACTGGCCTTCGAACATGTCGCTGAGCCGAGCGGCCGGCAGCGTCGTGACGAGACCGAGCCGATAGCCTTCTTCCGATGCCCGGTCCAGCCACTGGATGATCGCGTCGCGTTGATGGCGCGATTCGCGTGAATCCGGTGTGGCTTCGATCTGCGCGAATGCTGCGTCGAGACGGGTGACGATGGCTTCGATGACCACGGTGATTCCTTTTCAGAAACGTGATGATCCGTTCGCCGACGGGAATGCCACACACCTTAGCGTCGATCCGGAAAACGCGACTAATTAATATTTTTCGTCGACTCATACGATTTGGCTAATGAATGGGGTGGCAAGCCAGCGCGGGCGCGGAATGCGGGTCGCGCGGCATGTCCCGCATGAATTGCATCGTATCGATCGCGTTCAACGTGATGCACCAGCGTGGCGCGCAGTGTGAATGCATCGAGTCTATGCATATGGAAAAACGGCATATCGAGCGATGCCCGCCCGATATGCCGCGTCGTGATGCTGCGCGCGAACAACTGCGATCAATGCAGCTTGATCGACGGCTGGTGACGGCTTTGCAGCCAGTGGCTCAGCGACTGGAACAGCGCGCGCTTCATGCCGACCACGCTGAACAGGTGCTTGCGATACAGGAACTTGTACAGCCCGATCGCCGCCAGCCCGTCGACGATCAGCGAGCGCGAGCGCCCGCCGATGTCCGCCTGGTACACGGCGCCCGCATGCCCGAGCGACACGACGGTGCCCGCATCGCGGAACGTGAAGCCGGCCACCGGCTTGCCGGCGACGCGCCGCGCGAATGCGTTGACCAGATACACCGCCTGCTGATGAGCGACCTGCGCGCGCGGCGGCAGAAACCCGCCTGCACCGGCCGACGGGCACGCGGCGCAGTCGCCGAACGCATACACGTGCGGATCGTCGGGGGTCTGCAGCGTGTCGGTCACGATCACCTGGTTCGACCGGTTGAGCGCGATGTCGCCGATGCTCCGCAGCATCGCGGGGCCCGCGACGCCGGCCGCCCAGATCGTGATGTCGCTCGCGAGCCGTTCGCCGGTCGCGGTCGTCACGGCATCCGCGCCGACTTCCGCCACGCGCGTCTCGGTCAGCACGTCGACGTTCAGCGCGCGCAGCTGCGCGTGCATCTTGCCGGACAGCCGTTCGTCGAGCGCCGGCAGGATGCGCGGGCCGCCTTCGATCAGCCGGATGTGCACGTCACGCGCGGACACCAGCGCCTTGAAGCGGTACGTCGTCAGTTGCTGAACTGCATGGCGCAGCGCGGCGGCCAGCTCGACGCCCGTCGCGCCCGCACCGATCACGTTGATGCAGATCGGCGCCGCGCGCCGCGCGGGCTGCTGCTCGGCCAGGTGATTCGCCTTCGTGCACGCAGCCAGGAACTTGCGGCGGAAATCCTCGGCCTGATCGAGGTTTTCGAGCGGCAGTGCATGACGCTCGGCGCCCGGCACGTTGAAGAAGTTCGTCACGCTGCCGACTGCCAGCACCAGATCGTCATAGTCGAGCGTGCGCTGCGGCAGGATTTCCGTGCCGTCCGCATCCTGCACGGCCGCGATCGTCGCCGTGCGCGCCGCGCGGTCGACCTGCTGCAGCGCGCCCTGCACGAAGCGGAAGCCGTGGCGCTTCGCCTGTGCCGCGTATTCGATCGTGTGGGAGGCCGGATCGCGATGGCCCGATGCGGCTTCGTGCAGCAGCGGCTTCCAGAAGTGCGTTGGATAGCGGTCGACGAGCACGACGTCGGCCTGCCCGCGGCGCCCGACCGTATCGCCGAGGCGCGTCGCGAGCTGCAGGCCGCCGGCGCCGCCGCCGACGATCACGATGCGCGGCAGGCGCGGTGCGCGGTCCGTTGCAAGGGTGGGCGTGGTGTTGTCCATGTTGGGCTCCCGCTGAATGACGATTCGGATGACATTGCTCAAGAACCGACGATATAGTTTCGAACCCACTCGAACAATTTAATGTTTATAAGCGACTCATATGTATTCACTTATAGGAAAGACCGCGACGTTCCGGCAGTTGAAGGCGCTGGACATGATTGCGCGGCTCGGCAGCGTGTCGCGCGCGGCCGAGGAGCTGAACCTGACGCAGCCGGCCGTGTCGCTGCAGGTTCGCCTGCTCGAGGAGGCCGTGGGCGCCGCGTTGCTGCAGCGGGTGGGGCGTGGCGTGCAACTGACCGCGGCCGGCGAGATCGTGGCGCGCTACGCGCGCGAGATCCTGCATCTATGGAGCGAGGCCGGCGACGAAGTGGCCGCGTTGACGGGCGATCTCGGCGGCACGCTGCGGATCGGCGCGATCACGACGGCCGAATACCTGATCCCGCCGCTGCTCGTCAAATTCACCGCGACGCGCCCGCACGTGAAGACCTATTTCAAGGTCGGCAACCGCGACGACATCATCCGCATGCTCGCGACGCATGAAATCGATCTCGCGGTGATGGGCAGCGCGCCGAAGGAACTGCGCACGCACGCGGTGGAGTTCGCGAAGCATCCGATGGTGTTCGTCGCGGCGCCCGGCCATCCACTGATGCAGCGCAAACGCGTCGCACTAAAGGATCTCGAATCCGCGCACCTGCTCGTGCGCGAACGCGGCGCGGGCACGCGCTCGACCGTCGAGAGCCTGTTCAAGAACGCGGGCCACCGCTTTCATGTGGGCTCCGAACTGTCGAGCAACGAGGCGATCAAGCAGATGGCCGAAGCCGGGCTCGGCGTCGCGTTCCTGTCGTTGCACGCGTGTGCGCTCGAACTGCGCACGGGGCTGCTCGGGCAACTGCCGTTTCCCGGCAATCCGATCGAGCGCGAATGGTACGTGGTCACGCTCGCCGACCGGCGGATCTCGCAGGTGACGGGGCTGTTCCGCGACTTCCTGATCAAGCAGGGCGCGCCGGTGATCGACGGCGCGACGGTGGCGCCGCACGAGCGGCGGCGCAAGTAGGCGGCGTGTCGACCGGCCGGTCAGACGAGCCCGAAGTCGTCGTTGCTGTCGGGAATCGACGCGAGCAGCCGTTCGAGCCGGTACCAGCCGACGATGCGCAGGCCCCACGCGGCGATGGCGGTGCGTGTGTTGCGGGCGTTGGGGCCGGATGAAGGACGGGCGGCGGACGGCGAGCGTGCGATGAACGCCGCGCGCTGCGGGCAGGAATGGGGCATGACGGGCTCCGTAGGTGTCGGATGAGGCGATCGTAAGCGCTGCGGCACCCGCCGGCGCGCACGCAAGGATCGTCCCGAGCAGAAACGGATGATCTTTTTCTGTTCGATTCAGCGGCGGCCGCGCAGGGCCGGCACGCCGGCCCGAAACGCGTCACAATGCGCGTTCGGCACCTGATCTGGTGGAGACCATCAATGAGCGATCCGATTCTTGCCGCGCCGGCGGACAACGGCGTCCCGGTCAGCCTGCGCTCCAGCCGCGGGCTGGGCTGGCGTGGCTTCGGCGCGTCGCTGCTGGAGATTCGCGCGGGGACGTACCGGATTCCGGCGGCCGAGCATCACCGGATCGGCGTGCATATCGGCGCGCCGGTGCGCGCGGATTGCGTGTGCGACGGCGAGCGCGTGTCGCGCATCCAGGCGCACGGCGACGTCGACGTGATTCCGGCTGGCCTGCCCGGCCAATGGACCGACAGCGCCGATTGCCGGATTCTGCATATCGCGCTCAGCGACACCTTCGTGCGGCGCACCGTCGAACAGCTCGAACTGAAGCCGTCGCACGCGCAGATCCGCCGGCGGCTACAGGTGCGCGACCCGCGGCTGCAGCACATCGCGTGGGCGATGGCCGCCGAACTCGAAGCGGAAGACGCATCGGACCCGCTCTACGCGGAGAGCCTGTGCACGGCGCTCGTCGCGCGGCTGGTCGACGGCCAGCCCGTGTTTCGCGAACGCCGGCGCACGCTGGCGCCGAAGGCGGCGGCGCGCGTGATCGACTATGTCGAGGCGAATCTCGACCGGCGCATGACGCTGGCCGAGCTCGCGGCGCTCGTGTCGATCAGCGTGCCGCATTTCAAGGTGCTGTTCCGCGAAACGCTCGGGATGCCCGTGCACCAGTACGTCGTGCGGCGCCGGGTGGAGCGCGCGAAGACGCTGCTGCTCGAAGGCCGGCTCAGCATCAGCCAGATCGCGCTGGAGGCCGGGTTTGCGCATCAGAGCCACATGGCGAACTGGATGAATCGCGTGCTCGGTGCGACGCCGACGGAGATTGCGCGGTCGGGCGTGCGGGGCGGGTTGCGGCTGGCGTATGACGGTGAGGATGGCGGGAAAGACGCATAACGCAACAGCGGTACACGGACGTTGCGTTTGATCCGAGGGCAATCGTCCAACAGGTCGTTGGACAATTGTCGCGCTCGTCTTCTCCGGTTTTGACGCGCTTGCATCGGAGCGCATGCATGGTTGGCGTACTCAGCACGTCATCCTTTCCTGCTCGATTCATCCCTCCGTGCGCGCCTTCCGGGCCGCGCAACCCGACAATCACAGCACCTTCATCCCTCAGGAGCGAATCGTGTTCGTGATCTTCGGAGCATCCGGCAACGTCGGCTTGTCGACCGTGACGACCTTGCGCAACGCAGGCCATTCCGTGCGCGCGGTGCTGCGCGACGCGCGCCATCGTGAACGTTTCATGCAGCTCGGCTGCGATGTTGCGATCGCGGACCTGACGGATGCGAACGCGATCGCCGCGGCGATCGACGGCGCGCAGGCGGTGCAGATACTGTGCCCGGTGCCGGCTGCCGACCCCGATCCGGCCGCGACGATGACGCGGACGATCGACGCAGCGACTGCCGCGCTCGCCGCGAATCCGCCGCCGGCGCTGCTCGCGTTGTCGGATTACGGCGCGGAGCTTGAAGGCAATACGGGTATCACGCGCCTGTTCCATGACTTCGAGGCACGGCTGAAGACGATCCCGACGCGATTGACGCTGCTGCGCTCGGCCGAGCATCTGCAGAACTGGGCGTGCGTGCTGCCGGTCGCGCTCGGTACCGGCGTGCTGCCGAGCTTCCATCATCCGGTCGGCAAGGCGTTTCCGACGGTCTGGGCGCCCGATGTGGGCATCGTCGCGGCGCCGCTGATGCTCGATGCGCCAGAAGGCGACAGCGGGCCGCGCATCGTCAGTGTCGAAGGGCCGCGGCGGGTGAGCGTGACGGCGATTGCGGAAACGTTGGGCACGGCGGCAGGTCGCGCGATCGTCGCGCACGCGCTACCGCGCGATACGTGGAGCGCGACGCTGCTGCGCGCCGGGCTCAGCGAGCGTCATGCGCAGCTGATCGTCGACCTGTACGACGTGCACAACGCGGGGCGGATCGATGTCGAAGCCGACGTGTCGGAGCGGGTGTACGGGACGACGACGCTGGAGGAAGCGCTTGCTGCGCTGGTGCGCGCGCATGCGGCGCCGGCGTGAGGCGGGACCACCGGCCGTCAGTCGCATACGAGGTTCGCCGGCGAGACGCTGCCTGGTCGCCGTGCGCGTCGACTTCCGAATCTATTCCAGGCCATTCGCCTAATCCCATTGCGAAAGAAGCTCGGCCGGAATCGCGTTGACAACCTCGACATAGCGTTTGCCAACGCACTGTTCAGCCCGCTTCAGCAATATCGGGATAGGGCTGCTTGGTTCGTTCGCTTCAAACCACTGACGCGCCGTACGCATCGGGTGACGTGACGGTCGAGCCGTGGTGGGCTTCCATGATGGCGACGATTGGTCGGACCATTGCCGCATCGGTACCCGGTGCGTACGTGCAGGTCGTTGGTTACACCGACAACGTACCGGCTGGAGCGATATCCCGGGGCAACAATCAGGCGCTTTCAGAGGCTCGGGCTCGAGAGGTCGCGCGGATTTTCGCGGCCGCGGGAGTGCCGATGCAAAACATCTCGGCAACCGGACAGGGGGATGCCGATCCACTTGCCGACAACGGCACGGCGCCGGGCAGGTCACGAAATCGCCGGGTCGAAGTGACCGTATCGAATTGAGCGACGCGTCGGGACGCCGCCCGATTCGGCGATACAACGGACCTGTCTGTTGCAGCAGGCATGGTGGGATGCTCAATCCGCCTGACGCCCCCGCCCCCTGTTCAACACCGCATACGCCGCCGACCCGATCACGATCCCCCAGAACGCCGACCCGAGTCCGAGCCACGTCATCCCCGACGCGGTCGCAAGAAACGTGATCATCGACGCTTCGCGATGGTTCTCGTCCTCGAAGATTCCGTGCACGTTCGCGCTGATCGCGCCGATCAGCGCGAGCCCCGCCAGGATCGCGACGAACGCCTTCGGCAGCGCGAAGAACACCGTGACGATCGTCCCCGCGAATAGCCCGCCGATCAGATAGAACGCACCGTTCGCGAGCCCGGCGACGTAGCGCCGGTCCGGATTCTCGTGCGCGTCCTTGCCGGTGCAGAGCGCCGCGGTGATCGCCGCGACGACGATCGTGATCCCGCCGAAGCAGGCGACGACGAGCGACATCACGCTGGTCGCGGTGATGATCGGGCGCGCCGGTGTGTGATAGCCGGACACGCGCAGGATCGTCATCCCCGGCAGGAACTGGCCGGTGAGGCTGACGACGACGAGCGGCAGCGCCAGGCTGAGCGTCGTGCCGAGCGTCCATTCCGGGGCGATGAAAATCGGCCGCGCGATACTCGGCGACACGTTGCCGAGATGCGTCATCCCGAGCAGCGTCGCGAGCGCAGCACCCGTCAGCAGCACCAGCACGATGCTGTAGCGCGGCAGCAGCTGTTTGAAGATCACGTACGCCGCGATCATCCCGAAGCCGAGCACCGGCTGCGCGGTCGCGGCGGAGAACGCGTGCATGCCGAACGGCAGCAGGATGCCGGCCATCATCCCGCAGGCGATGCCGCGCGGAATGTGGCGCACGAGCCGGTCGAAATAGCCGGACACGCCGATCGCCAGGATGATCAGCGCGGCCGTGAGGTACGCGCCGACGGCCTGGTTGAGCGTCAGTTGCGGAAACAGGCCGACGAGCAGCGCGGTGCCGGGCGCCGACCACGCGGTGACGACGGGCACCTTCAGCTTCCAGCTGGCGAACAGGCCCGATACCCCGGCGCCGATCGAGATCGCCCAGACCCACGACGACACCATGTCGTTGGACGCATGCGCGGCCTGCGAAGCCTGGAAGAAGATCGCGAGCGGGCCCGCATACGAAATCAGGACCGCGAGAAAGCCTGCGGTGATCGCGGAAACGGACCAGTCGTTGCCGATCGTTCGGATCGCGCCGGGTGGGGTGTTCGGTTGCATCGTCGTCGGGGAATGCGGCGCGCGGCCGTGCGGCGGAGCCGGGGCGAATGATGGTCGGAAATCCCGGCGGAGCGGCCATTCTGGGCATTGCCGACGCAATTGGCAATTCGCGGACGACGATCGGTGTTGTCGGCTTTTCGTAAGGACCGGTGCCGACACGCGGAAACTTCTGACGTCAGGTGCTGATCTGCAACACCCTGTCGACCACTGCCACCTTGATCCCGCTGCCCGTCGACAGCGATGCCGTGCCCTCGTCGAACGGATGCACGGGCGGATCGGTCGGCGTCCACGCGTGGCGCGCGAGCAGTTCGCGATATCCGCCACGGATCACGAAGCCGCCGCATTTCTTCGCATACGCGTCGCGTCGCATCCGGTATGCGCGCGGCAGGTCGTACCACGGCAGCTTCGGCAGGTCGTGATGGACGAGGTGATAGTTGTTGTTCAGGTACAGCAGCCGCATCGCGAAGCCGGCTTCGTTGATCGTGATGCGCGCCTTCGGATGCGGCGCCGCGCGATGCTCGTATAGCGAGCGGATCATTGCGAGCGACAGCGCGGGCCACGTGACGGCCAGCAGGTAGTACCACCACGGCACGCCGATCGCCCATTGCAGCCACGCGAGCAGCGCGGCCACGCACGCGGCATGCGTCGCCCACATCGGCAGATAGCGGAAGTCGCCGCGCCGGAACGCGGCGAACGCATCGCGGAACGTCGCGGCGATGGCGAGCGGCGGCCCGACGACGATGCGTCCGAAGAAAGTCTTGCGCGCGACCGTCAGCGCCCGACACCAGCGCGGCAGCCGCGCCCAGCGTTCGCGCGTCACGTAGTTCGTTTCGGGATCGATGCCCGGCACGGTCAGGTCTTCGTCGCGATGATGCTCGAGGTGCGTGTCGCGATACAGCGTGTACGGATACCAGACCGTCAGCGGCGGATAGCCGAGCAGCTTGTTCACGAAGGCGGAACGCGTCGGATGGCCGTGCAGCAGTTCATGCTGCAGCGACAGGTGCCACGCGCCGAGCAGGATCAACGGCGGCGTCGCGGCGGCGAGCGACAGGTGCCCTTCGCGCACGAGCAGCAACACGGCGAGCCAGCCGCCGTAGATGACGACGACCAGCAGCCAGGTCGGCCACTCGGTGCGGGCGGTGAAGCGGGCGTCGAGCGCGGCGATCGCGCGCGCGTGGTCGACGTCGAAGTATTCGGCCATGGCGTTGAGGCGGATGGATCGGGCAGTGCGGGGAACGAGCGATGGAACCGGGGCGCTCGGCCCGGGTGCGCTGGTGTCTCGCGGATCACGGTCGGCTTGCCCGGCATCGCGCACGGTGGCGGCGCCGGCAGGCCTTCGAACGGTACCGAGGCGGCGCGGCTACGCCAACCAATTGATTCGCATTTGCTTATCGTCTTGCGGCCGATAAGCATCCGGGGCGCCGCCGATGCGTAGAATGCCCGCATGAAACCCTGGATCGCAGTCCTGCCGATGTACAACGTGACGCCGCGCCACGCCGCCCTGTGGCGCGCGCTGCTGCGTGATGCGCTCGATGCGTTCGCGAACGCGGGCGGGCCGGCTGACGTCGTGCTGCCCGACGCGCCGTTCGACGATCTGCTCGCACTGTGGCGGCGCGACGACCTGCTGCTGTCGCAGACCTGCGGCTACCCGTACCGGATGCTCGGCTTGCACGACGTCGTGCGATTGATTGCGACCCCGATTTTCGATGCGGAGGGCTGCGACGAGGCGCGCTACAGCAGCGTGCTGGTCGTATCGGCGCGTGTGTATGCGGGCGGCGCGACGACGCTCGCCGCCTGCCGCGGGTTGCGGGCCGCCCTCAACGGCGAGGATTCGCACAGCGGGATGAACGCATTCCGGCACGCGGTCGCGCCGCATGCGCACGACGGACGGTTCTTCGGCTCGGTCACGCCGTTCGGTTCGCACCTGAATGTGCTGCGTGCGCTGGCCTCGGGAGAGGCCGATTGCGCGGCGATCGACTGCGTGACGTTCGCGTATGTGCGCGACGCGCTGCCCGATCTGCTGAAGGACATCCGGATCATCGGCACGACGGCATCCGCGCCGGGCTTGCCGTTCGTCGCATCGCGGGCGGCGCTGGCGGATACGCAGGTGGACGCGTTGCAGGAGGCGCTCGAGCGCGCGGCTGCGGCCGATGTGGAACGGGCGCGCGTGCTGAGGCTGAAGGGATTCGACCGGCTGTCGCCGGCCGACTACGACACGATTGCGCGGTTCGAGCAGGCCGCCGCGACGCACGGCTATCCCGAACTCAGGTGACGCACGGGACGGCGCCCGGCGGTGCTGCGACCGCCCGCGCCGCGGCCCGCTTACTCCTCGTCCATCAACCGGACCTTGACCCGCTTGCCCTTGATCTTCCCCGCATTGAGCTTGCGCAGCGCGTCGCGCGCGACGCCGCGCTCGATCGCGACATAGGTCGAGAACTCGGTCACGTTGATCTTGCCGATTTGCTTGCCGTCGAATCCGGCGTCGCCGGTCAGCGCGCCGAGCACGTCGCCCGGGCGGATCTTGTCCTTGCGCCCGCCGAGGATCTGCAGCGTTTCCATCGGCGGCAGCAGCACGCTGTCGTCCGCCGGCTTCAGTTCAGCGAGCGGATGCCATTCGACCTCGCGCTTCTGCGCCTGTTCGATCGCGCCGACACGGCCCATCTCGTCCATGCTCGCGAGGCTCAGCGCCCAGCCGTCCTGATCCGCGCGGCCGGTGCGGCCGATGCGGTGTACGTGCACTTCGGGGTCGGGCGTCACGTCGACGTTGATCACCGCTTCGAGCTGTGCGATGTCGAGCCCGCGCGCGGCGACGTCGGTCGCCACCAGCACCGAGCAGCTGCGGTTCGCGAACTGGATCAGCACCTGATCGCGCTCGCGCTGGTCGAGCTCGCCGTGCAGCGCGAGCGCGTGGAAGCCTTGCGCGTGCAGCACGTCGAGCAGATCGCGGCATTGCTGCTTGGTGTTGCAGAACGCGATCGTGCTCACCGGCCGGTAGTGGTTCAGCAACTGGCCGACCGCATGCAGCCGCTCGTCCTCGGTCACTTCATAGAAGCGCTGGCGAATCTTGCTGTCGTCGTGGCGTTCCGCGAGCTTGATCTCCTTCGGATTGCGCAGGAACTGCTGGCTCAGCTTCGCGATGCCGTCCGGATAGGTCGCGGAGAACAGCAGCGTCTGACGCGTCGTCGGGCACATCCGGGCGACCTTCGCGATGTCGTCGAAGAAGCCCATGTCGAGCATCCGGTCGGCTTCGTCGAGCACCAGCGTGTTCAGCGCGTCGAGCTTCAGATTGCCGCGGTCGAGGTGATCCATGATGCGGCCCGGCGTGCCGACGACGATGTGCGCGCCGTGCTCGAGGCTCTGCGCCTGCGGACGCATCGGCGTGCCGCCGCACAGCGTCAGCACCTTCACGTTCTCCTCGGCGCGCGCGAGGCGGCGCACTTCCTGCGCGACCTGGTCGGCGAGCTCGCGGGTCGGGCACAGGATCATCGCCTGCACGTCGAAGCTGCGCGCATCGAGGCGAGCGAGCAGCGCGAGCGAGAACGCGGCGGTCTTGCCGCTGCCCGTCTTCGCCTGCGCGATCAGGTCCTGACCGGCCAGCGCGATCGGCAGGCTCGCGGCCTGGATCGGCGTCATGTCGACATAGCCGAGCTGCGCGAGGTTCGCGAGCGTGGCGGGCGTCAGCGGCAGCGCGCTGAACGGCGTGGCGGTCGGTTGGGTCAAGACAGGTCTCCGAGGTAGGGGCGGCCTTCCATCTGCTCGTAGACGACGTTGCCTTCGTCGTCCTCGAAGCGTTCGAGATAGTTGCGGGCGCCGCACAGCGGGCAGCGGAACAGCAGCCCCTGGCCTTCGTCCTTGATGACGACGTCGGACTGTTCCCACTGCGTGCCGCAGCTCTGGTTTCGGCAGGTAAACACGGTCTTTCTCCAGCTGAATTCGGTTGATGGCGCGCCCGGGCGGGCGCGGCCACGGCGGGCGGCGCTCGCGCGGCTCGGGCGCGGGCCGCACCGGCGGTGGCTCGGGTTGTGTCGATGCGGGTGATGGATCGGGCGGCGACGGGGTCGCGCGTGCCGCAATTCTAGCGGAAGCCGGTGCTCGCGCCCGGCGCGCACCAGGAAAAACGGCCGCCCCGGAGGGCGGCCGTGTCGGGCGGCATAACGGTGCCGCATGGGTGCCGCGCGGCTGTTGCGCGGCTGTTGCGCGGCGTCGGGCGCGTTTACAGCGCCATGTCGGCCGATGCCTTCGCCGGGCGGGCCGGCGCGTTGCCGGTGGCCTGCGACGGCGCGCCGAGGTCGATCTTCGGCGGCGGCGACAGTTGCAGCACGTCGCTCGTGTAGGTCCATTCCTCGACGACCTTCGCCGGGCTGTCGTTCAGCTTGGTGCCGTAGCTCGGCACGATCTGGCGGATCTTCTGCTGCCACTCGGGCGTCGCGACCTTGTCCTTGAACACCTTCTGCATCAGGTTCAGCATGATCGGTGCGGCGGTCGATGCGCCCGGCGACGCGCCGAGCAGACCGGCGATGCTGCCGTCCTGCGACGCGACGATCTCGGTGCCGAGCTTCAGCACGCCGCCCTTGACCGGGTCGCGCTTGATGATCTGCACGCGCTGGCCGGCCTGCCACAGGCGCCAGTCTTCCTTCTTCGCGTTCGGGAAGTATTCCTTCAGCGCGTTGAAGCGGTCGTCGTCGGTCAGCATCAGCTGGCCGGCGAGGTACTGCACCAGCGGGAATTCGTCGACGCCCACGCGCATCATCGGCGCGACGTTGTGCAGGTTGGTGCTCTTCGCGAGGTCGAAGTACGAGCCGTTCTTCAGGAACTTGGTCGAGAACGTCGCGAACGGCCCGAACAGGATGATCTTCTTGCCGTCAATGATCCGCGTGTCGAGGTGCGGCACCGACATCGGCGGCGAGCCGACCGACGCCTTGCCGTACGCCTTCGCGAGGTGCTGCTTCACGACTTCGGGGTTGTCGGTCACGAGGAACGAGCCGCCGACCGGGAATGCGCCGTAGTCCTTCGCCTCGGGGATGCCCGACGCCTGCAGCAGGTGCAGCGCACCGCCGCCCGCGCCGATGAACACGAACTTCGCGTCGACCGATTGCGGCGGTTCGTCGGAATGCAGCTTGACCCACGACACGTGCCACGTGCCGTCGGCGTTGCGCGTGATCTCGCGCACTTCGCTCGACAGCGACAGCGTGAAGTTCGGCTGCGTCTTCAGGTAGCCGACGAACTGGCGCGTGATCTCGCCGAAGTTCACGTCGGTGCCGATCGGCGTCCACGTCGCGGCCACCTTCTGGTTGCGGTCGCGGCCTTCCATCATCAGCGGCACCCACTGCTTGATCTGGTCGTAGTCTTCCGAATATTGCATCCCGCGGAACAGCGGGCTGGCCTGCAGCGCTTCGTAGCGCTTCTTCAGGAAGCGCACGTTGTCGTCGCCCCACACGAAGCTCATGTGCGGCGTGGAGTTGATGAATGAGTGCGGATTCTTCAGCACGCCTTGCTTGACCTGCCACGCCCAGAACTGGCGCGAGATCTGGAACGACTCGTTGATCTCGATCGCCTTCGAGATGTCGACCTTGCCGTCCGCCTTCTCCGGCGTGTAGTTCAGCTCGGCGAGCGCCGAGTGGCCGGTGCCGGCGTTATTCCAGCCGTTCGAGCTTTCCAGCGCGACGCCGTCGAGGCGTTCGACCATCGTCATCGACCAGTTGGGCTGGAGTTCGTGCAGCCAGACGCCGAGCGTCGAGCTCATGATGCCGCCGCCCACCAGCAGGACATCGACTTTCTTCGTATCGGCGGCGTGCGCCGACGATGTCGCGACGCACAGCGCGAGCGCCGACAGTATTACCCGTAACGTTTTGATCACAGCAGATCCCTTTTTCAACTTGGATGCATCGGTTTGCCATGCCGCCCGGCGCGCGGTTCCGTGGCGCCGGAACGCGGGTCCGGAGATTCGGACCGCGAATCCGGAATTCCGGATCGGCGCGGCGCGCCGTTGCATTTGCGCACGCGAAGCGATTCGGAAGGACACCTTCGGATCGGCTTCCCGCGGGCAGGCAAGCGCCTGCGTCGCGAGGGTGCGCCACGCGCCCGGGCCCGGGCGGCAAGCCTGAGCGGACGGCGCTTCAGGCTGCGTTGAAAGGGGCCGCGTGCGACGCGTTTTGCGGGGGCGGGGTGGCAAGGGGCGCGTAATATAACCGAACTCGGACAACGTGTCGCAGGCGGCGAATATCCCTGTTTTCGTGGGGTTTTTTGCGTGTCCGGGTTTCCGGAATGACGGTGCGCGACGCGGGAAAATCGATGGGGATCGGCGGGTCGAATGCGTGCGATGGAGGGGCCATGCACCAGACCGGAACATCATCGGATCGCGGCGTTGCACCGCGACCCGTTCACGCGCATCACTTCACTTCGTTCCGCCGTTCCGGCAGAACTGCTCGTAAGCCTGCGCCGAATTCGCGACCCCCCGCGCCTTCGCAAGTTCCCACGGACGCTCGCACTGCTGCGTCCGCTCGCACCACGCGTAGCCGGCCGAGCCGATGCAGCCGTGCGCGTCGCGATCGCCGCCGACCAGCGGCGGGGCCACTGGCGCGGCATTATCGGCCGGTGCCGAAGCAGCAGCCGGCGCGGACGATTGCGCCGCACAGGCGCTCAATGCGAATGCGCAGGCGATCGCGGCGGCAAACGACGCGGTGGGAAAGTAACGTTTCATCGGGTAGCGCTCCATGGGATGACGATCGACGACGGATGCCCGTGTGTGGGCGCCTGAAAGGCATGAACGGTCACGCGTCCGGCACCGGCACGCGTGACGAGAACTTCACTTCGCGCAACGCGAGACTCGACTGAATCGACGATACGCCGACCTGCTTCCTCTGCACGCGCTCGAGGCACCCGGCGAAGGTGCTGGCCGCGATGCCGGTCACAGTCTATCGCGGCGCGATCGGCGAAACGCGCATCACGCCGCGGGGCGACCTGAAGCACGGCGCGATCTCGGTGTTCACCTGCAAGAGCGGCAGGAAGGTGCTGCTCGACATCGTCTGGATGTAACGTCGCAGCGGGGCGCGTCCCGCGCCGCGCAGCCTTACGAAACTCGCACGCGCGTATCGTCCGCGCGGCGTGCCGCGTCGTGCACGATGTGCAGCTCCCGTGTGCGGATCGGCAGCGCGCAATCCGCGTCGGCGAGCGTCTTGCGCACCTGGCGCGCGAGGCGCCAGCGCATCGTCCAGAACTTGTCGGTATGCGTCCACACGCGCATGTTCGCGACGGCCGTGCTGTCGTCGAAGCGCATCACCATCACGTCCGGCGCGGGGTCCTGCAGCACGTCGGGATCGGCCACGGCCAGCGCATGCAGCGCAGCGAGCGCGCGATCGATATCGTCGTGCACGGACACTTCCACTTCGAGATCGAGGCGGCGCGTCGGGTTGCGCGTGTAGTTGCGGATCGAGCTGCCCCACAGCGCGCTGTTCGGCACGTACTCGCAGATGCCATCCGGCTTCGTGAGGCGCGTCATGAAGAGCCCGACCTCTTCGACGGTGCCCGCGACGCCTGAGCCGCCGTCGATGTAGTCGCCGACCTTGAACGGCCGCAGCAGCAGAAGCATGATGCCGGCCGCGATGTTCTGCATCGTGCCCTGCAGCGCGAGCCCGATGGCCAGCCCGGCCGCGCCGAGCACTGCGACGATGCTCGCGGTTTCGATGCCGAGCTGCGACAGCGCGCCGACGATCGCGACGATGCGGATGCCCCATACCGCGACGTCGCAGAGGATCGGCCGCAGCGTGTCGTCGACGCGCTCCTTGTTCGAGAGCAGCCGGTTCAGCCAGTTGCCGACGCGTTTCGACAGCCACCAGCCGGCGACGAGCAGCGCCAGGGCGGCGGACAGCTTGAGGGAGAGGGTGGACAACGCGTTCCACAGGAACGTCCAGCGTTCCGGATGAAGTTGATCGAGAAACATGACGGGATTCCGGTGTTGAAGACACAGTGCGCGGCGCGTGTCGCGCGCCGGCAGCCCTCGACTGTACACGGCGCGGCGGGTTTCGCGCGAATGCATGGCGTCCCGGCGGCATTGTTTTAGTACGAGTATTAAGCGGCATTCTTAACAAATAAGACGAGTCCTATTTAGCCGTTTCGACCACGCCGATACACTCGCTGTCGAGTAGCCGGATCGCGACGATCGTTCCTCAGCGATGTCCGGTTCTTTCCCGATTTTTCATTGAATAGCGAGTGACGACGTCATGCGGTCAGACCTGCGTTTCCGTGTCGCACGCGAGCAAGGTCGACCCGCGTCACGCGGCGTTCACCGTTTTCCGATGGGTCGTGCGTTCCTGCGCGGCATCGTCGCGGCGGCGTGCGTGGCCGGCGCACAGGGCGCGGCAGCGCAGGCGTTTCACGACGCCGCGCCGGCCGCGCCCGCGACGGCGGAAACCACCGATCTTGGCGACGTGCCTTTCTTCAATTCCGCGCGCACGACGTGGGGCGGCCTGCGTGCATCGTCCGCCGCGCCGCTCGACGTCGCTTATGCATCGCATGCGTGGAACGTGTCGGCAGGCACCGGGCGCGACGATCCGGTGGTGCGCTTCGGCGCCTGCGTTGCATATCGCGTGCTGTGCGATACCGCGCGCGGTGCGGTCGAACGCGGCTATGCGGCGCGGTTCGATTACGGGCTGGCGTCGGCGCTGCCCGCGACGGGTGCGCAGCCGGCGTTCGCGCACGGTCCGGTCGATCTGGCCTCCGCCGAGCCGTTCACGCTCGCGCAGCCGGATCGCGGCACGCGCGCCGGCGCGATCGTCGGCAGCCTGCACGCGTCGCTGGCGCGCGCCGATCTGCCGGCCGGCGTCGCCGCGCAGATCGCCCACATGCTGGCCGGGCGCATCGATCCGACGCAGCGCGGCGCGCAGGGCGACACCTTCCGCGTGGCATTCGAGCCGGACCATGGCGCAACGCGGCCGGGCCGCGTACGCGTGACGGCGCTCGATGTCCGCTTTCGCGGGCAGCGCGTCGCGGCCGTGTGGTTCGCCGCGCAGGCCGGCTCGCCGGGCGCCTATTACGAGTTTGACGGCATGCCGCTCGCCGGCGCACGCTTCGCGATGCCGGTCGCCGCGACGCGCATCAGCTCGCTGTTCGGCGCGCGCGTGCATCCGGTGAGCGGTGCGCGTCACGTGCATTCGGGCGTCGATCTCGCGGCGCCGGCGGGCCGCGCCGTTCATGCGTCGGAGCGCGGCGTCGTGACGTTCATCGGCACCGAGCCGCGCGGCTATGGCAAGTACGTGGTGATTCGTCATGACGGCGGTTACGCGTCGTACTACGCGCACCTGTCGGCGTTCGAGCCGACGTTGCGAACCGGCGCGCGCGTGACGCGCGGTCAACGCGTCGGCGCGGTCGGCAGCACGGGAACGGCGACCGGCCCGCATCTGCACTTCGAGGTGCGCCGGCATGCGCGCCTCGTCGATCCGATCGAGCTCGTGCACGCAGCCAGAGCGGCGAAACTGAAGGGTGCGCAACGCGTGGCGTTCAACCGCGTGGCGCGTGATGCGCGCATTCAGCTAGCATCGGCCACTTGGGCGCAACCCGTGGCGATGTCGACGCGCTCCGCATCCCATGCGGGCTGACCGCTAGCAGTTGCCCGCTCCTCGATGCTGGCCGCAATGGCCGGCATCGTTGCATGGGCCAACCGACACCCGCCGTCTCGGCATGCGCGCAACGACGCTGCGCGCGCGGCCGGACTGGTCCTACACCCCGTTGACGATTTCAGCCTGGTCTGATGGTTCCGCTTTTGCCCCGTCGCTAAGATTTTCGGATGCAACGCGCGTGGCGATTCCCACAGCGGGTCATCGCGACCGCGTTCGTACCTCAATCCACTCGATCGTGCGCACCCGGCGGCGCTCGTGAGCGCGGCCGCGCGCTTCATGCATAGACGACCGCGCTGGGCAAAACATGGCGCGGCACGCACGACGACACAACGGGATGAAAACCATCTATGTCAAAACTGGATTTCAGGTCGACACGCACGTGGGGGGCGCTGGCGGCGCACTGACGTCGACCCTTGCGTGGACGGCCGGCTGGATTGGTTCGCGCACGACCAGCGTATCGCTGGTATCGGAAACCCCGCAGCCGTTTCCGCCCGGCTTTCGCCGCGCGCACGGCAAGGGCGTCTGCTTCGTCGGCACGTTCCGTCCCGACCGCGCGGCGGTGCCGTTGTCGACCGCGCGTGTCTTCACGCAGGCGGACATCCCGGTCGTCGGACGACTCTCGATCGGCACCGGCAGCCCGTACGCGGCCGACAACTCCACGACGACGCTGAGCATGGCTCTGCTGCTGACGACCGATGACAAGCAGCAATGGCGCATGGCGATGAACAACCAGCCGTACTTCGCGACACACGAACCGGAGGGCTTTCTGGCCATGCAGCAGGCGACCGCGCCTGACCCGGCCACGGGCCAGCCAGACCCGGCGCGGGTGTCCGCGTTCCTGAAAGCGTACCCGGAGGCGGAGAAGTTCATGAAATGGGCGGCGCAGGAACCGGCTCCGGGCAGTTTCGCGGGCGCGACGTTCTACAGCGTCAATGCCTTCTATCTCGTGGCCGCCGACGGACACCGGCAGCCGGTGCGCTGGATGATGCGCCCGCATGACCCGTTCATGCCGATGAGCGATGCGCAGCGGCAGAAGGCCGACCACGACTTCCTGTTCGAAGGCGTGCGCGAGCGGCTCGCGCGCAAGCCGCTCCATTGGGACTACGTGTTGCAACTCGCGCAGCCGGGCGATCCGGTCGACGACGCGTCGCAGCCGTGGCCGGCCGATCGCAAGCAACTCGTCGCCGGCACGCTGGAAATGACGCGTGTCGTCGAACAGGCCGAGGGCGCGTGTCGCGACATCAACTTCGATCCGTCGATCGTGCCCGCGGGCGTCGCGGTGTCGAACGATCCGATCCTGAACGCGCGCTCGGGAGCGTACGCGCATTCGTTCAATCGCCGCGAACGCGAAATCGGCTACGGCAAGGCGACCGAGGCAGTCGGCAAGCAGGGGGTCAAATGAATACGCACAAGCTGGCGAGCGGTGGCGCGCCGCACCATTTCAACGCGCTGGCGCGCGGTCTGCACTGGCTGATGGCCGCGATGATCCTGGCCATGCTGTTCATCGGCGCCGGCATGATGACGTCGTTGCATCACCGGATCTGGCTGATCGACCTGCATCGGCCGCTGGGTATCGCGATCCTTGTGCTGGCGCTGCTGCGCGTCGCGAATCGGGTGCGCAGCCGGCCGCCGGCACTGCCGGCTAGTCTGCCGTATTGGCAGGTGCTCGCAGCGAAAGCGTCCCACTGGGCACTGTATGTGCTGATGCTGGCATTGCCGCTGATCGGCTGGGCCTTGTTGTCGGCGGGCGGTTTCCCGATTGTCCTGTTCAAGGGCGTCAACCTGCCTGCGATCGTACCGGCCAGTCCGACGCTCTTTGCATGGTTGCGCGATGCGCATGGCCTGTTGGCGCGACTGCTGTTCGTCGTCGTGCTGGCCCTTCTGTCGGCTGCCCTGGTTCATGCGTGGATTTACCGGGACGGCGTTTTTTCCAGCATGGCACGTGGTGGACGGCAACGCGGTTAAGTAGCCCGTCGTTCGATCGTCGGCGGAGTGCGTCGCATGGCGGCTTCGACGGCGGCCGTCCAGCTATCCGGAACATCTGCTGGCGGGATCGTCGAGCGCATCGACGAACACCTCTGGCCATGTAGTCGTCCAAAAGCGGGTGGCATTGCTTCGTGCAAGGCAACATGGCCGAATTGTCCATGTTGCCTTGCACGGCCCGTGCGATTGCGGTATCGCGTCATATTTTCCGATTCGCCCGAATCTCGTCGTCACAACTTTCAGGAGTCTCGCGATAACCGGAAAATTAAACCGGTTCGCTCCGGTCCGCTTTCATGATGCCGGTGCCGCAGCATTTTCCGCGACGCAACAACGCGACCATTTTCCTTATTTCCCGTTCCGCAATGAATTGCCACGTGATTTCCGATATCACGCCAATGGATCTTGCGATTATTTCAAGACAGGTGATATAACCCGTTTCACGCACCGATTTGCAGCAATAACGTCACCAATAAATGCGAGCGGAAAAATGAAAAGAAAGGCGCGGAACCTGGGTTTGGGTGGAATGGCGATTCTGACCGGCGCGGTGCCGGTCAGTGCGTATGCGGTGTGCTCGGCCACCGCGCCGGGCAGCGGCACGACGGTGACGTGTACCGGCGCGAATGCGCCGTCGGTCGTGGCCACGGCCGGCAGCACCGGTGTGACGATCAACCTCGATTCGACCGTGACGGGCAGCTACGTGCTGACGTCCGCGCCGACGCCGTTCTCGGTCGACACGTCGAGCACGATCACCAACAACGGCAGCCTGTCGATGTCCGGCAACGGCACGGGCGTCGCGAACCGCGGCGCGGTGCTGCTCGGCGTGAACAACGGCAACACGCTCACCAATGCGGCGACCGGCGTGATTTCGACGTCGGGCACCTACAACGACGGGATGGCCGCGAACGGCAACAACAATACGCTGGTCAACAACGGCACGATCACGACCACCGGCAACAACGCGTACGGGATGACGGCCGCGTGGGGGCAAAGCAATCCCGGCGCATCGGGCAACCAGATCGTCAACACGGGCACCGTGACGACGTCCGGCAACAACGCGCGCGCCGCGTCGCTGCTCGGCGGCAATGGCACGATCACCAACAGCGGCACGCTGACGTCGAACGGCCGCGATGCGCCGGCCGTCTACATGCAGGGCAACAACGACACGCTGGTCAACAGCGGCACGATCCAGACCACCGGCACCGCGACGAGCGGCGGCAGCGTCGACGCCGTCGTATCGAACACGCTCGGCAGTTCGTTCACCGCGACGATCACGAACCAGGCCGGCGGCCGGATCGTCAGCAACAACGGCATCGGCGTGCGCTCGACCAACGGCGCGACGACGATCACCAACGCGGGGCTGATCCAGGGCGGCGGCGGCACCGCGATCCAGGGCGGCAACGGCAACGTGACGCTGATCCTGCAGACGGGCTCGCAGATCGTCGGCACGGCCAACGGCGGCGCGGGCACCAACACCGTGACGCTGCAGGGCACCGGCACCGCGTCGAATGCGTTCACGAATTTCCAGCGCCTGACGATGGCCGGCACCGACTGGACGTGGGGCGGCACCGGCACGTTCTCGACCGCGCTCGTGCAGAGCGGCACGCTGAACCTCACGGGCACGCTCGGCACGACGACGGCGTCGGTCGTCGCGACCGTCAACGCGGGCGCGACGCTGCAGGCGAATGCGTCGAACCTGCCGCTGTCCGTCACCGACAACGGGCTGGTGCGCTTCCAGCAGGACAGCGCCGGAACGTACACGGGCACGATCGCCGGTGCGGGCGCGGTGGAGAAAACCGGCGCGGGCACGTTGACGCTCACGCCGTCCGCGGCGGGTGGCAATACGTATTCCGGCGGCACGACGATCACGCAAGGCACGCTGTCGGTCGCGGCGGACAACGCGCTCGGCGCTTCATCGGGAAGACTGACTTTCAACGGCGGCACGCTGCAGTTCGGCAGCGCGTTCAATCTCGCGTCGAGCCGCGCGATCTCGACCACTTCGAACAACAGCGCGATCGATACGCAGGGGTTCAACACGACGATCATGCAGGACATCACGGGTTCGGGCGGACTCACCAAGCTGGGAGACGGCACGCTGACATTGAATGGCGTACACAGCACGTATTCGGGCGGAACGAACGTGGCTGCCGGCACGCTCATTGTCGGTGATCTCGATGCGGCGGCGGGTCTGCGGGGCGGTGGCCCCTTGACCATTGCGCCCGGTGCGACGCTTGGCGGGTATGGCAGTGTGACGGGTAACGTGACGAACAATGGCACGATTTCAGTCGCGAATGCGCTGCCCAGTCTGGCCAGCAGTTTGCCGGGAGACTTCCGGATATTCGGAACCCTGACGAATGCGGGAGTTGTGGAGCTCCGTGGGCGCGTTGTCGGTAACGGATTGGCCGTGTCGGGCAATTATGTCGGGCAGAATGGAGCGGTCAACATGAATACGACGCTTGCCGGCGACGGTGCGCCATCGGACACGCTGCTGATCGGCGGTGTGCCGGCAGTGGCGACGGCAAGCGGCAAGACGACACTGAACGTAACGAACGTCGGTGGTGCCGGTGCGCTGACCAAGTCCGACGGTATTCGGTTGGTTTACGCCGTGAACTTTGCGAATACGGGTAACGCGTTTACGTTGGCGGGCGGTACGGTCAGCGCTGGCGCTTACTCCTATTATCTGGTGAAAGGCGGGGTTACCGCCTTGACGGGGGAGGACTGGTATCTGCGCAGCACGGTTCCTCCGCGGCCGGATCAGCCAACGCAGCAACCGCCATTCAGTGTTGCCGACGGTACGCCGGAATCGATCGTCGAGGCTGTCAAGAACGCGGCGCCCGACGCCAAGCCGGAACCTGTTTACCGTCCCGAAGTCCCGCTGTACTCGGAAGTGCCGGCTGTCGCGCGCCAGCTTGGATTGCTGCAGATCGATACCTTCCATGATCGCCAGGGCGAACAGGGACTGCTGGCCGAAAACGGCTCGGTGCCCGTGTCGTGGTCACGTGTATGGGGCGGCTACAGCAACATCAAGCAGAATGGCGATGTGACGCCGTCCTATGACGGAACGGTATGGGGGATGCAGGTCGGGCAGGATCTCTATGCGGACAACCGACCGAGCGGACACCGTAACCACTACGGCTTCTTCCTCGGATTCTCGCGCGCGATTGGGGACGTGAACGGTTTTGCGCTCGCGCAGCCGGATCTGGGCGTGGGTTCGCTGCAGGTGAATGCGTACAACCTCGGCGGATACTGGACACACATTGGCCCGGGCGGCTGGTATACGGACGCAGTGGTGATGGGAAGCGTGCTGACCGTACGCACGCATTCGAACAACAATGTGAGTGGTTCGACGGACGGCAACGCGGTCACCGGTTCGGTCGAAGCGGGCGTGCCGATCTCGCTCGGCTATGGGCTGACGCTGGAGCCGCAGGCGCAGTTGCTGTGGCAATGGCTGTCGTTGGCCCGATTCAACGACGGCGTGTCGGACGTCACGTGGAACAACGGCAACACGTTCCTCGGCCGGATCGGCGCGCGGCTGCAATACGCGTTCGATGCGAACGGCGTGAGCTGGAAGCCGTACTTGCGCGTGAACGTGCTGCGTTCGTTCGGCAGCGATGACAGGACGACGTTCGGCGGCTCGACGACGATCGGCACGCAAGTCGGGCAGACGGCCGGGCAGATCGGCGCGGGGCTCGTCGCGCAGCTGACGAAGCGCGGCAGCGTGTATGCGACGGTCAGCTACCTGACGAACCTCGGTGGCGAGCATCAGCGCACGATCACTGGTAATGCCGGCGTCCGGTGGGCGTGGTGATTCGACGGGCGAGGATGCGCGGAGCGATCGGCCTTGGCGCGTATCGTCGCGGCCGATCGCATCATTGCGGCGCGGGCCGGGGGCTCGCAGATGACGGACGCTCGCCGGCCCATCGCCACGCCGGGCGGCGTGGCGACGCGCGTCAGGCTGCCGCGACTCAACCCAGCGGCCAGTTCAGGATCGCAATCCCGTCGTTGTAGTCGCCGTCGCCGCCATCTTCCGATCCGACCAGCCCGAAGTAGGTCTTCTTGAAGATGTCGACCTGACGCGAGCCGATCTTCGACGGCTTGCCGTTCGCCGTCACGACTACCCGCACCTTCCCCTTGCCGGAGTTCACGATCTGCGTGTTCAGGTTCGCGTCCTGAGTGCCGGCGCCCTGGAACGTCGCGGCGGGTTTCGGATTGTCGTCGACGAAGACCTCGATCGTCTGCGGGGCGGACGAATTGACCAGCGCGGTCACGCCGAATGCGATGTTCGGCGGCAGGTTGAAGACGCCGTCGCGTTCACCGCCGCCGGTCGGTACGGGCGCGGGCTGCACGGGTTGCGGTGTCGCTTTCGAGAAGTAATTGACCACCGCGCCGACGCCGAACTTCGCCGCGGCACCGGGCAACACGCCCGGCGCGCCGGCCCACGTCACCGTGCAGGCAACGACCTCGCCTGCCGCATCGGTTTTCACCTTGTTCTGCCAACTGCCGACGTCGAAGCTGTACGGGATCGTCGCGATATCGACGAACACGTCGTATTGCGGCAGTTTCTCGACGAGCTGCGCGGTCATGAACTGACGCATCCGGTCGAGCACGGCCTGATCGCCGTTGGCCTGCACGGCAGTGGCGTCGTTGCCCGCGAGTTGCAGCAGCGCGTACAGGTCGTCGTGGGTAAAGGGTTGTGACATGTCGTCCTCGTCTGAATGGAAGGTTCCGCATCGCGTGACCGGCGAACGGATTTCACCGGACCGCGCGCGGTGTACAGCAGTGGGACTGCAAATGATTTATCGAGCGACGCGCAATGCGTGGCGGGCCCCGTCGCCATTGCGATGTTTCGTGACGGCCGTCGATCAACCCAGCGGCCAGTTCAGGAACACGATGCCGTCGTTGTAATCGTCGTCGGCGCCGTCTTCCGATCCGACGATCCCGAAGTACGACTTCTTGAAAATGTCGACCTGTCGCGAACCGAGCCGAGACGGCTTGCCGTTCGCCATCACGATTACGCGTACGCGACCGTTGCCGGAATCGAGCACCTTCGTGCCGAGGTTCTGGTCCTGTGCGCCGGCGCCCTTGAACGTCGCGGCCGGCTTCGGGTCGTCGTCGATGTAGATGTCGATCGTCTGGTCGTTCGCCGCGTGGGTGAGCGCGGTCACGCCGAACTTGATGTGCGGCGGGAGATTGAACGTGCCGTCGCGTTCGCCGCCGCCGATGTTGCCGGCCCCGGTGCCACCGGTTTCGGCGCCCTGGTTCCCGCCGCCTTGCGACGACGAGGGCGCGGCCGTTTCCCCGATCGCTGACAGGCTCGCGTACGAATCGATGTGCATCGCGCTGCCGCGCACGCTTTTCCACTGGCCCTTCACGAACGTGACGCCGCTGCCGACGTCGATCGTCGCGACGAGCGTGAACGGCATGCGGCCGGTGCTTTCGGGCACTTTCGACGAATACGTGAAGCAGCCGTCCGCGACGACGCCCTGGTTCGTCGCGATCGCGAAATAGATGCCGGGGAAGTTGTTGCCGGTCGCGTAAGGCGTCGGCACGTTGAGGATGACCTGTAGTTTCCCGTCGCGAATCCCGGCCTTCGCGATGTCGATGTAGAGGCCGGGGATGTCGACGTAAGCCTCCGACGTCGCGACGGGCGCGCTAACGATCGAAGCGGAAAGGAGCGGCATGGAAGTCTCCGGTGATGAGGCGGTTCGGGATGGGGCGAGTCCGCTTAACGCGGCGCCAACCCGCCAGCCGCCACGGAGGCGGCCGGCGGCGATTGGTGGTCGGTCCGTGTCAGATCAGCCGATCGGCCACTGGAGCACGACGATCCCGTCGTTGTAGTCGCTGTCGTGGCCGTCTTCCGACACGACGATCCCGAAGTTGACCGTGAACGGCGAGCCGTCCGACTTCTTGCCGTTGATCGGCGCGAGGCGCGCGTCGGTCGCCGACGGCTTGCCGTTCACCGACACTTCGAAACGGATCTTGCCGTTGCCGGAATTGAGCGTGGCTTCGCGCGGGCCGTCGCGCGTCGTCAGCTTGTGATACGCGGCGGGTTCCTGGCTGTCGCCGATAAACAACTTGATGTGCTGTTGCTCGGCTGCATTCGCGAAGAAAATCGCGCGGAAATCGGTATTCGGCGGAATCGAAAACTCGCCGGCGCGGTTGGATGACGTTTGAGAGTCGGCCATGCTGTTCTCCTGTGGCTTGTTAGGTAAGGCCAAGGGCCTTGTCGCGCAAACGTTTGCCGTTTGAAATGCGACATGGCGAGCATGACGAAAAATAAATAAAAAAATATTCAGATGAGAATGGGTATTGTTCAGTAATTCGAAAAGCAGCGCTAATCGATTTAATGAAACATGCTTAATGAGGCGGATTTAGATATATTCAGGAAACTATATCGATGCGTGTATCGCTTTCCTGAATGATGCGCGAGCGCAACGCGAAGGTGGGGTAGGAGAGGCGGGGGGCAATCGGACTTCGGAGCAGACGCTCGGCGTTCGCATATGGCAGCGTTTCGTTTCAACATCAGCATCTCTGTCGTGGCCGCGCCCACCGGCCACCGTCGAACGCCCACACCGAAGCCCGATTGCAAGGAGGGGTGTGCGGCGCCGGCGAAGAGGATGGACCGACTCACTCCGAACATGAATAGGGCCTCACCGGCGCCGCACCCGTGAAGCATATCGACGGGGCAAGCCGCCGCCTATCAGACGGGACTGATTCTGCGCAAACGCGCGCATCGGGGGACGGAGCGGGATGGATGCGTACCTGGTTGACAGCCGTGGTCACCCTGTGATTTGATGCCGGTCATGCACGCCGCCCAGTTCCTCTTCTCGCTACGACTACTAGCCCGCTTCTCCGGGCTGGGTCTGCGGCTGCGCGCTTTCCATCTGCTTCTTTCCTGAAGCGCCAGATTTTCCCCGCATCACCGACCTGGCCCCGGTTGTCGACCGGCGCCTGAGTTCGTCTTTCTTCCGTCACCACTCCGCTCCGTCCCGGTCGCTCAACCGCCAAGGCCGTCGTTTGCCGTACCGCTTTGCCGTTGTGCTGCTTTTTTGCCGTTTTCACCGCTGCGCACGTCGCCGGCTCCTGATGCCGATGGCTGCCGCGCCGCGCTTCACCGACAAACAGACCGAGGACCGACATCATGATGCTTAAGAACCCCGCGACGAAATACCGACCGTTCACGCCCGTCAACCTGCCCGACCGCACGTGGCCGTCGCGCACGATCACGCAGGCGCCGATCTGGATGAGCACCGACCTGCGCGACGGCAACCAGGCGCTGTTCGAACCGATGGACGCCACGCGCAAGATGCGGATGTTCAAGACGCTGGTGGCGATCGGCTTCAAGCAGATCGAGGTCGCGTTCCCGTCCGCGTCCGAAACCGATTTCAATTTCGTCCGCGAACTGATCGAGGGCGGCCACATTCCCGACGACGTGACGATCGAAGTGCTGACGCAGGCGCGCGACGACCTGATCGAGCGCACCTTCGCATCGCTGCGCGGCGCGAAGCGCGCGATCGTGCACCTGTACAACGCGACCGCGCCGGAATTCCGCAAGATCGTGTTCACCCTCGATCGCGACGGCGTGAAGCAGCTGGCGGTGAACGCGGCGCGCACGATCAAGCGGTGCGCCGATGCGGCGACCGACACGCAATTCACGCTGCAGTACAGCCCGGAAACGTTTACCGCGACCGAACTCGATTTCGCGAAGGAAGTGTGCGACGCGGTGTTCGACGTGTGGCAGCCGACGCCCGAGCGCAAGTCGATCGTGAACCTGCCGGCCACGGTGGAAATCGGCACGCCGAATTACTACGCCGACCAGATCGAGTGGATGCACCGCAACCTCGCGCGCCGCGATTCGCTGATCCTGTCGGTGCACCCGCACAACGACCGCGGTACCGCGGTCGCGGCGGCCGAACTCGCGGTGATGGCCGGCGCCGACCGGATCGAGGGCTGCCTGTTCGGCAACGGCGAACGCACCGGTAACGTCGATCTCGTGACGCTCGCGCTGAACCTGTACACGCAGGGCGTCGATCCGGGCCTCGATTTCTCGCAGATCAACGAAGTCGCGCGCACGTCCGAGGAGTGCACGCAGTTGCCGGTCCACCCGCGTCATCCGTATGTCGGCGACCTCGTGTTCACCGCGTTCTCCGGCTCGCACCAGGACGCGATCAAGAAGGGCTTCGCGGTACAGCGCGCCGACACCGTATGGGAAGTGCCGTACCTGCCGATCGATCCGAACGATCTCGGCCGCACGTACGATTCGATCATTCGCGTGAACAGCCAGTCGGGCAAGGGCGGCATCGCGTACCTGCTCGAACAGGGCTATGGCGTCGCGCTGCCGCGCCGCATGCAGGTCGATTTCAGCGCGGCCGTGCAGCGCCTGACCGACGAGAGCGGGCACGAGGTGACGAGCGCGCAGATCTGGGCGCTGTTCCAGCAGGAATACGTCGAAAGCGACACGCCGCTGCGTTACGTCAGCCATGAGCTGACCGAGCGCGACGGCCGCGAGACGATCGTGCTGACCGCCGACGTGCACGGCGAGCGCCGCGTGCTGCGTGGGGAAGGCAACGGCCCGCTCGACGCGCTGATGCATGCATTGCACACGCCGCTGCGGATCCAGCATTACGAGGAACGCGCGCTGTCGCAGGGCGCCGATGCGAAGGCGATCGCGATCGCCGAGCTGGCCGGTACGGGCGTGCGCGGCAGCGCGTTCGGTGTCGGCGTCGATGCGAACCTGACGACGGCGTCGATTCGTGCGGTGATCAGCGGCGTGAACCGCGCGTATGCCCGTGCGGATGAAGTTGTGCAGGCAACCTTCTTTGCCGGACAGCCGGCGGTGCAGGCCGTCGCATAAGCGGGTCGAAACCCGGGCGGCAGGGCCGGCCCGGGTTTTCCTTTCAGATCACGGCGTGCGCGTGCGCGCCGTCAGGGCAGCAGCCCGAGCATCGCGGCCTTGGTGGCCGCATGCGTCTTGTTCATCGCGTCGAGCTTCACGACGGCGTTCTGCAGGTGGAACTTCACCGTCCGCTCCGCGATCCCGAAGATCATCCCGATCTCGTAGGCCGTCTTGCCGTCGGCCGTCCACGCCAGTACCTCGCGCTCGCGCAGCGTCAGCCCGGTGCCGACCGGCGCGATCGGATCGGCGAGGCGCGGCATCAGGTATGCGTGCGCCGCATGCGCGAGGCTCGCGCAGGGTGCGCGCAATCGCGAGATTTCATCCGCGTCGAGCGGCGTCGTGTCGCGCACGAGCGTCAGCACGCCGAGATTGCCGGCCCGGTCGTAGCCGCCGTGCGACCAGCCGTAACGCATCCCGAAGCACGCCGCGTCGTGCCAGAACGCGGTGTCGCCCGGCTCGTCGAACGCATTCCATACGACCGGCCGCGGCTGGCTCGCGACCCGCTTGATGATCGGATCGATCGTCACGTAGCCGAATTTCACATAACGGTGTTCCCATTCGCGTGGATGATTGCCGACGATCTGCAGGTCGGGCCGGGCGAGCGGCAGCGTGCGGCGCAAGCCGTACACGCAATACCGGAACCCGAGCGCGGCCGCAGCGGCGGCAATCGGCGGAAACGCGGCTTCCGCGGTGGGCGCGCGTTGTAGTGCGTCGAAACAGTCGTGCAGTATTGTCAGGTCCATCGGTGATCCTCGTCGGTGTGGGCGGGCCGTGCATTGCGGCCCGCGCGTATCCTGTTCAAAAGGACAGTTTTGAGGCGAAGCCGACGCCGGTTTAATGGCGGCTGTTCGCACGACGGGCCCGCTTGTGCGGGCACTGTCCCCCCGTCGTTTCACGTGTTGCGGTACCCCTCCGGTTTCGTATCAGGACTGATCGACCATGACCAGCGTTCAAGACGTGCCTCTCCTCGCGCGCGCCGGTGCGCGCGCGTTCGCCTTCGGCGGGATCCGCGCGATCGAACCGCCCTGCGCGTCGGCTCCCGCCCGCGCGCTTGCTCACGAGTATGCCCCGCACGCGCATCAGGCCGGGCAACTATTGTTTACGACGCGCGGCGTATTGGTACTCGACGTCGAAGGCCAGCGCTGGATCACCCCGCCGCTGCGCGCGATCTGGATTCCGGCGCGCACCGTCCATGCGATGCGCGTGGCCGACGACGTCCAGCTCTGCTCGCTCTATCTCGGCGACGCGCTCAGCGCGCGGCTGCCGGCCACGCTGTGCGCGATGACGGTATCGCCGCTGCTGCGCGAACTCGCCACGCGCGTGTCGCATCCGTTCGATTGCAGCGTCGACCACGATCCGCTCGCGCGCCTGTTCGCCGACGAACTGAGCGAGCTCGCGCAGACGCCGCTCACGCTGCCGCTGCCGCGCGACCGGCGCTTGCTGAAGCTGTGCGAGCGGCTGCAGCGCGAGCCGCACTGCGAGTTGCCGCTCGACACGCTCGCGCGCGACGCCGCGCTGAGCGCGCGCCACCTGGCGCGCCTGTTTCGCAGCGAGACCGGCATGAGCGTGGCCGCGTGGCGTCAGCAACTGCGGCTGTCGATGTCGCTCGCGCTGCTCGCGAGCGGCATGCCCGTCACGCAGGCCGCGCATCAGGTCGGCTATCGCAGCCCGACCACCTATGCGGCCACCTTCAAGCGCGCGTTCGGCGTCACGCCGAGCCAGTACCTCGCTGCCGCGGAAGCGGCGGCGCGCTGAGCGCCGCCGCCCCGCTGCCGCGCTCAGCGTGCGGTCCAGCGCGGCACCGTTTCGAACGCGTGCTCGACCGCGTGCACGATCCGGTCGACGTCCTCGCGACCGATCACGAGCGGCGGCGCGATCGCGAGCCGGTTGCCGAGCGAGCGGATCAGCACGCCCGCATCGCGCGCCGCGTCGGCGAGCGCGGCCGCATAGCCGTCCGACGGCTCGATCGATTCGCGCGTCGCCTTGTCCTTCACGAGGTCGATGCCGACCAGCAGCCCCTTGCCGCGCACGTCGCCGACCACCGGATAGCGGTCGACGAGCGGCTGCAGCCGCTCCAGCAGGTACGCACCTTCGCGCGCCGCGTTGCCGGCGAGATCCTCGTCGACGATGATCTGCAGGTTCGCGAGCGCGGCCGCGCAGACGATCGGATGGCCCGAGTAGGTGTAGCCGTGCATCAGCGTGCCGATGCCGCCCGGGTTGGACGCGAACGCGTTCTCGATGCGGCGGTTGACGACGGTCGCACCGAGCGGCAGATATCCCGACGACACGCCCTTCGCCAGGCACATGATGTCCGGCGCGACGCCCCAGCCGCGGCTGCCGAACGCGGCGCCGGTCCGCCCGAAGCCCGTCACCACTTCGTCGGCGATCAGCAGCACGCCGTGGCGGTCGCACACTTCGCGCACCAGCGGCCAGTAGTTCGCGGGCGGCACGATGATGCCGCCGGTCGCCTGCACCGGTTCGGCGATGAAGGCGGCCACGGTGTCGGGCCCCTGGAACAGGATCTCGCGCTCGACGAGCGACGCGCACAGCCGGCCGAGTTCCTCTGGGTCATGCGTGAACGGGTTGCGATAGATCCACGGCGTCTCGACGTGGAAGCAGCCGGCGAGCGCCGGCTCGTAGTTGCGCCGGTAGACGGTGTTGCCGGTGACGGAGCTGCCGCCGAAGTGCGAGCCGTGATAGGCCTGGCGCAGCGCGATGAACTTGGTGCGCTCGGGCTGCCCGGACACCTTCCAGTACTGCCGCGCGATCATCAGCGCGGCCTCGACGGCGTCCGAGCCGCCGGAGCCGAAGATTACGCGGCTCATGTCTTCCGGCTGGAGCATGTCGATCAGCCGCGCCGACAGTTCTTCCGCGCGCGGATGGCTGAACCCGGCGAACACCGGGTGATATTCGAGTTCGTCGAGCTGCCGGACGATCGCTTCCTTGATCTCCCGCCGGCCGTGGCCGACGTACACGTTGAACAGCGACGCGACCGCGTCGAGATACGGCCGGCCGGTGTCGTCGTACAGGTAGCAGCCTTCGCCGCGCGTGATGCGGATCGGCGAGCGCGACGCGGCGAGCGGATGTTGCCGGGGATGCCAGAAGCGCGATTCCGAATAGGACATGACAGGACTCCGTAGTGATTCGGTTGGATGGGGCAACACGGTGACGCAGACGATTTTCAGCCGGCGAGCGCCGCCGGTTGAAAGTCGAGCCGGCTTTCGAGGGCGCCGAGCGTCGCGAACGGTTCGTCGAGCGCCACGCGCATGAACGTCAGGAACTGGCCGACGTGGGCGTTCAGCGCGTCGCGACTGTAGTACTGCGGGCTCGCGTCGAAGTCGAAGCGCAGCGGTTCGCCGTTGCGGCGGTCGGTCAGGTTCACCATCAGGTCGTCGGTGGTGCCGACCGACAGGTTGTGCGACGTCGTCACGCAGTCGCCGAACCGCAGGTCGTAGTCGAACGCCATGATGTTGATCTCGGGGCCGAACACGCCCTGGCCGTTGTCGAGCGACGTCAGTTCGCGGTGCAGGTCGCCCATCCGGTAGCGCTGGTGCTGGCGCAGCGCGGTCATCTCGCGGTTCGCCTGGCGGCACAGGTCGTCGAGCGTGTGGCCCGGCTCGACGTGCAGGCGCAGCGGCAGCATGTTCGCGCACTGCGTCGGCGTGCGGCGCTCCCGTGCCGACGTGCGCGCCATCGCGGCGACCGACAGCACGATGTCGTGCGCGCCGGTGTTCAGGTACAGGTAGGCGGCGGTCAGCGCGGTGACGAGCCGCGGCACCGTCGACGTGAAGAGCCCCTTGGCGACCGCCTCGATGCGTGCGCTCTCGCTTGCGCTCGCGATACGCGTCTCGCGCAGGTCGGGCCCGTCGTCGCGCTCGGGAAAGCGCGCGGGGCCGGCGAGCGTGACCGTGCGCGGCTGGTCCGCGAAGCGTTCGAGCCAGTAGCGGCGATCGTGCGCGAACTGTTCGGACGCGCGGTACGCGTCTTCGTCGAGTTGCAGCTCGGCGAGCGACGCGAAGCGCGCGGGCGGTGCCTTGGCGCCTGCCGCGAACGCGCTGTACAGCTCGGCGGCGCGGGTGGCGATCAGGCTGCCCGAATAGCCGTCGACCAGGATGTGCGCGTAGCCGTGATACCAGTAGTAGTGATCCGGTGCGATGCGGTACAGCGTGTGGCGGAAGAACGGCCCGCGCGCCAGTTCGATCGCGCCCGTGCAGTGCGCACGCATGCCGGCGAGCGCGACGGCGTGCGCGTCTTTCGTGCCGGCGAGGTCCACGCGTTCGAGTGCCCAGTCGTCGGCGAGCGCGGCGTCGAGCACGCGCACGGGCGTGTCGCCATCCAGCACGATCCGCGTCGTGTGCAACGTCTGCGCCTCGCGAATCACCTGCCGCAGCGCGCGTTCGAATGCGTCGGTGTCGAGTGCGCCGCGAATCTCGAAATACTCGGCCGCGTAGATATGCGTCGACGGGACGGGATACGCGAGGGCGGCCTCCCAGAAATCCCGCTGCGGCGCGGACAGCGGCAATTGAAGCGTCGAATCGATCACGTCGTTTCTCCTGGAAAGCTTATTCCGGTGGATGAATTAAATGCGTGTATTTGTTTAATGAAAAATACATATTCGCATCGTGCATTTCATTTTTTGATGAATCGCAATTCTTATCCTAGACAGTCCAATTTGCGGCTGTCAATTCCGTGCGGTTTTGTCGGTAATTCGTAAAGTCCTTGCCAGTAAAGGCTTTGATGGATGGGTGAATAGTCTGGTCCGGAAAGAATATGAGAATGTCCGTTTTGAATAGGCGGCAAATTGGCAGCTTATTTAGCATCGACGCCTGAAATTGCTGCGCAAGCCGAAAACGGCCTGCCGGCAATTCGCCGGAAACGGTTTCCGGCGCCGGAAGCCGGCGCAATGGGCTGGCGCGAGCGGACATTACTAGGAGAGTCCCGTGAATCAACTGGAAGGGCTGGAGCGAAAAATCGGCGAGCAGCACGAGCGGCTCGCGCATCATCCGGTGTTCGGATCGATCCGTACCATCGACGAGCTGCGCGTGTTCATGGAATGGCACGTATTCGCCGTGTGGGATTTCATGTCGCTCGTGAAGCGGCTGCAGCAGGACCTGACGACCGTCGCGGTGCCGTGGGTCGCGCCGCGCAACGCGAACGCGTCGCGTCTCATCAACGAGATCGTGCTCGGCGAGGAATCGGACGAAACGCCGAACGGCCACATGAGCCACTACGACCTGTACCTGCACGCGATGCGCGATGTCGGCGCGTCGACCTCGCGCATCGAGGAAATGGTGTCGCTGGTGCGCTCGGGCTTCTCGGTGTCGGCCGCTCTGAAGGCCGTCGATGCGCCGGAGCCGGTGATCCGCTTCGTCGAGGCGACGATGGCCGCGTGCACGTCGGGCGCGACGCACCAGGTGCTCGGCAACTTCTTCTACGGCCGCGAGAACGTGATTCCCGACATGTTCCGCACGCTGCTCGACGAATGGAAGATCGAGCGCTCGTCGATTCCGCTGCTCGTGTATTACCTCGACCGCCACATCGAAGTGGATTCGGGCGAGCACGGGCCGGCGGCGCGCGCGATGATCCGCGAGGCGGCCGACGGCGACGCGGCGAAGCTCGAGGAAGCGCTGCAGGCCGGGCTCGATGCGATCGACGAGCGCATGCGCCTGTGGGACGGGCTGCTCGCGCATCTCGGCCAGACCCGCAACGTGGTGCCGGCATGAACGCGCGCGGGCTGTCGGAGCGCATCGTCGATTTCGCGGCGCTCGAGTGGGAGCACCCGGCGGCGTTCGACGACGGCATCGACCAGGTCGTGCTCGTCGATACGCTGGACGAGCACGCGAAGCGCGGCATCCGGACCCGGATCGTGCGGTTCGATCCGGGCGCGGGCACGAGCGTGCCGTTCCTGCACGACTACCACGAGGAAGTGCACCTGATCGACGGCGACCAGAGCCTGGTCGACGTCGCGACGCGCGAGTATCGCGCGACGTATCGGGAAGGCAGCTACTTCGTGCGCCCGGCCGGCACGCCGCATGGCCCGTTCCGCAGCGACGCGGGCTGCCTGCTGCTCGAAATCCATTACTACGGTTCCCCGGAGGACACGCGATGACGACCGCCGTCACCTACGTGAGCCACGTCGATCGCTGGGAGGCGCGCGCGACCGTGCGATCGCGCCCGCGGCGGATCGTCGAGGACGACGAACTGCGCTACTACCCGCTCGAACGCCAGCCGCTGTGCGCGCACCCGGCGATCGTCGACGCGGGCGATGCGGTGCGCGATTTCGTCCTGCTGCAGAGCTTCTACAAGTACATCCAGGACGTGATCATCTTCGAGACGGAGATCGTCAACGCCACCGCGTTGCGGATCGCGCGCGGCCGCTTCGCGCATCCGTTTCCGTTCGCGTGCCGGCAGGATGCGATGACGGTGGTGATCGACGAGGATTACCACGCGTACGTCGCGATGGACTACCTGCGGCAGGTCGAGGAGGCCACCGGCATCGCGCCGCTGCCGCCGAACAGCGAGATCGAGCTGTCGCGGGCGATTCCGCGCGCGGTCGAGCGGGTCGGCGCGCAGTACCGCGACGGCATGGAACTGCTGTGCGTCGCGATCTCGGAGAACACGGTCACGGCGGAAGTCGCGGCGTTCTCGCGCGACGCGACGCTCAAGCGCTCGGTGAAGGGCGTGATGGCCGACCACCTCGCGGACGAAGGCCGTCACTCGGCGTTCTGGATCAATCTCGTGAAGCTGTACTGGTCGGAGATCGACGAACCCGCGCGGCTCGCGCTCGGCGAAGGGCTGCCGTGCTTCCTGCGCGAATACCTGAGTGCCGACCTGCAACTGCAGTTCGATCGCCGCCTGATCGATGCGCTCGATCTGCCGGCCGCCGAGCGCGCACGGATCGCGGACGACATGGTGGGTGCCTATCCGATCACGAGCCAGCATCCGATGATCGTCAACATCCGGCAGTTCTTCCGGATGAGCGGCCTGCTCGATCACGCGCCGACCCGCGCGGCCTTGTCCGACTACCTGTGAGTCACGTCGATGAAAGCGATCATCATTGCGATCGGCGGGCAGACCCGTCTCGCCGCACGGCTGGCGGCTGAACTCGAGGCGACCGGCCATACCGTCTGTATCGCCGACGGACGCGACGGCCCGCTGCGCGACGCGGCCGATGCGCTGCTGCTGCCGGCGCCGGCACCCGAACCGTTGCGTAACGCGGCCGAGTGGTCGATCGTCTGCGGCGTGCCGGACCCCGCGGTGCATTGCGCCCACGCACGGCCGCTGCATTGCGAGATCGTCGCCGATGCGTTTCCGCCGCGCGAAGTACGCGTCGCGTGGCTCACGGACGCGGCGCCCGGCGACACGCGCGTGCTGGCCGACGCGACGCTCGCGTTTGGCGCGGCGCTCAACGGCGCCGACCTCGCGGACGAGATCGCCGCATGCGCGGTCGATCTGATGCACGAAGTCGCGAGCGGGATCGCGCGCGAGCTGAGCGATCCGAACGACGCGCCGCGCGCCACGCCGCCGGGGCCGTCCGATATCGTGCTCGATCTCGAACGGCTGGCCGGCTGGCATGCGTCTAATGACACGGCCGCCGCGTGGCCGTGCGAGCCGTCGCTGCCGGAGCTCGTGTCGCGTGCGGCGGCCGCTGCGCCGGACGCCTGCGCGCTCGTCGCGGCCGATGGCCAGCTGACCTATCGCGAGCTGGTCACGCGCGCCCGCCAGGTTGCCGCGCGCATCGCCGCGCGGCCGGCCGCGCCACGTGTGGTCGCGGTGCGACTCGACAAGGGCGTCGCGCTGTACCCGGCGATCGTCGGCGTGCTGGGCGCCGGCGCGACCTGCGTGCCGCTCGATCCCGCGTTTCCACCCGAGCGGGCCCGCACGATCCTGCGTGAATCGGGGGCGCAGGCGCTCGTCGTCGGCGGGGCGGTCGAGCCGGCGCTGCTCGACGGATTCGACCTCGACGTGATCGACTGCGGCGCGCACGCGGAAGCGGACGCGCACGCCTCGCCCGATGCGCTGGCCGGCCAGTGGCCGCTCGAACGGGATGCGGACCGCGATGCGCGCTGCGCGGTCGCGATCTACACGTCGGGGTCGACCGGCGTGCCGAAAGGCGTGATGCTGTCGCACCGGAACATCGTGCAGTTCTGCCACTGGTATCGCGCGCACGTGTCGCTCGATGCGTCGTCGCGCGTGCTGCAGTTCTCGACGGTGGCGTTCGATGCGTCGCTGCTCGACATGTTCCCGACCTGGCTCGCCGGCGCGACGCTGGTCGCGCCGAGCGAAGCGCAGCGCCGCGAACTCGACGCGCTCGCGACGCTCGTCGCCGACGCGCGCATCACGCACGCGTTCCTGCCGCCCGCGCTGCTCGCGGCGCTGCCGGATTGCGACTGGCCCGCGCTCGCGCACCTTGTCACGGGCGGCGACGTGTGCGACCCCGACACGATCGCGCGCTGGAGCGCGAACCGGCGGCTGCACAACATCTACGGGCCGACCGAATGCACGGTGCTCGCGACGACGGGCGAACTGCGCGCCGGCGACAGCAACCGGCGCATCGGCCGGCCGATCGCGAACGCGCGCTGCCATGTGCTCGCGGCCGACGGCCGTCCGGCGCTCACCGGCGAGGAAGGCGAACTGTGCATCGCCGGCGCGGGCGTCGGGCTCGGCTATCTCGGTCGGCCCGACCTGAGCGCCGAGCGTTTCGTCGCCGATCCGTACGGCGCGCCGGGCGCGACGATGTACCGGACCGGCGACATCGCCAGCTGGGAGCCGGACGGCACGCTGCGCTACGTGGGCCGCCGCGACACGCAACTGAAGATTCGCGGTTTTCGCGTCGAGCCGGGCGAGATCGAGACGGCCGCGCTGGCGGCGGGGCTGTACCGCCAGTGCGCGGTGGTGCCCGACGAGCGCAAGCGCATCCGGCTGTTCGCCGCGAAGCCGGTCGACGCGGCGGCGACGCCCGACGCGCTGCGCGCCGTGCTGGCCGCCACGCTGCCCGACTACATGGTGCCGTACGACATCACGGCGCTCGACGTATTGCCCGCGACGCCGAACGGCAAGATCGACCGCGCCGCACTCGCGCGCCTGCCGGTGTCGCGTGCGGGAAGCGACACGCGCGACGCACCGCGCGGCGCGCTGGAGCTTCGTCTCGCCGCGATGTGGGCGACGCTGCTCGAACTCGCGCCGGACGAGATCGGCCGCGACGCGTCGTTCTTCGAACTGGGCGGCCATTCGCTGCTGGTGTCGCGGCTGATGCTGGCGGTGAAGCGCGAGCTGGGCGGCAACGCAGCGCTCGCGCGTTTCATGGAGCGGCCGACCATCGCCGCGCTCGCGGCGCTGCTGACCGACGAGTCGGGCGAGCGCGGCGCGAACGTGCCGGCGCGCGTGCACGACGATCGCCGCCTGCCCGACGACGTGCGACTGCCGGCCGGCCAGCCGGCGGGCGACGGCTCCGGCGCGGTGCTGCTGACCGGCGCGAACGGCTTCCTGGGCTGCTTCATCCTCAGCGAACTGATCAGCCGCACGAACCAGATCGTCTACTGCGTCGTGCGCGGCGACGACGATGCGAGCGCGCGCCGGCGGCTCGACGAAGCGGCGTTCGTCAACGGGCTCGGCCATCTGTGCGGGCATCCGCGCGTGCGGGTGCTGCGCGGCGATCTCGGTGCGCCGCGCCTCGGGCTGTCGGATGCGGTGTGGCAGACGCTCGCGGCCGAGGTCGGCGCGATTCATCACAACGGCGCACACGTGAACCACGTGTACGACTACCCGTACCTGCACGCGGAGAACGTCGGCTCGACGCTCGAACTGCTCCGCCTGTGCTGCAGCGGCCGCCGCAAGGCGCTGCATTTCGTATCGACGCTATCCGCGGCGAGCGCGACGGGCCCGACGGGACGCCTGATCGAGGCGGCCCCGTCGGAGGCCGGCCCTGCCTTCGTCAACAACGGCTACAACCTGACGAAGTGGGTGTCCGAGCATCTCGTTGCCGAAGCGGCTGCGCGCGGGATCGACACGACGATCCTGCGGCCCGGCAACATCACGGGCCATTCGCGCACGGGGCTGTGCCAGCCGGGACGCAACCGGATCCTGCTGCTGCTCAAGGGCGCGGTGCAGCTCGGCTGCGCGCCGCTCGCGAGCGAGGGCGGGCTGTTCGACCTGAGCCCGGTCGACTACCTGGCGCGGGCGATCGTCGCGTGCACGCTCGACGGTGCGCGCACCGAGCGCGTGTTCCATCTGCACAACCCGCGTCCGCTCGACTGGGCCGGCTACCTGCGCGCACTCGCGCGGCGCGGCTATCCGCTGCGATTCGAAGCGCCCGGGGTCTGGCGCGAGCGGCTGTTGTCGATCGACGAATCGAATGCGCTGTTCGACGTCGTCGCGTTCTATCTCGACGACCGGCAGGACGATATCGGCGACATGGCCGTGATCGATCACGCGCGCACCGAGGCGACGCTGCGCCGGCTAGGCGTCACGTATCCGGACAAGGACGACGCGCTGCTCGATGCGCATTTCGGCTACCTCGCCGAATGCGGCTTCATGCCGCCGCCGCCCGAGCCGGCGCCGCGCGCGAACGACGCCCGCCGCGACGCCGAGCCCGAACCCGCGTGGTGAAGACGTACCCCGTTTGATCAATCGCTGTCATCGCATCATTCATCAAGGAGGCATCATGCTGCAACGTACTGCAACGCAACCCCGTCCGTCCACGCTCGTCTACGCGCCGCAAACGCCGATCCTGTCCGGCTCGGCCGATCTCGACGTGCCGGCGCGCGACGCGTGGCGCGTGGTCGGCGATTTCGCCGGCTTCTCGCGCTTCATCACGGGGCTCGACCATACCGACATGATCGGCGAAGGCGTGCGCTCGCTGCGCATCAAGCATTTCGCGGACGGCAACGTCGTCGTCGAACAGCTCAACAGCCACGACGACGAAGCGATGGTGATGACGTGGAGCCTGATCCATACGTCGTTCGACATCGGCAATCTGTGGGCGCTGATGCGCGTCGAACCGCGCGGCGACCAGGCCTGCACGGTGACGTGGGACATCGCCGGCGAACCGTCGCACGGCGGCGCCGCGCGCCAGCCGGAATTCGACGCGTTCGTCACCGGCTTCCTCGACATGGCGATGACGAACCTGCGCGCGCTGTTCAAGCCGCAGTAACCGTGCATCGCCCGCCGGCGCCGTGCCGCTACGCGGCCGCGCCGGCCCACGCGCCGGCCTTGCCCGGTGCGTGGCTTTTTTTCCCGGCCGGTGGTGCGCACGCGTCGTCGCGCGCTTGTGCGAACGCATCGCGCAGCGCGGCCTTCATGAAGTCGACCCAGGCGCGCGTCTTCGCGTCGAGATGCTGGCGCGACGCGTACACCAGGAACACGCCGATTTCCTCCGCCTGGTAGTCGGGCAGCACGCGCACGAGCGCGCCCGAGCGCAGGTCGGCCGCGGCGACGAAGTCCGGCAGCAAGCCGATTCCCGCGCCTTCGCGCACCGCGATCGCGAGCGACGCGGCGACGTCGGCCGTCATCGACGGATCGACGTCCACCGTTTGTGCTTCCGCACCGTTCCAGAGCGTCCAGATGCGCTCGTGATACGCGGGCGCGACCAGTTGCACGCAGCGATGGTGAACCAGCGCGCCCGGCGAATCGGGCATGCCGTGCGCATCGAGATACGCGGGCGACGCGCACAGCACGCTGCGGATGCGACCGACGTCGATCGCGACCTGCTCGGAGCTCGGCAGGCTCGGCATCGCGATCACCGCGACGTCGTAGCTGTCGCGCACCAGTTTCGGCAGGTGCGGCGCGAGCGTCAGGTCGACGCTCACGTCCGGGTAGCGCGCCTGGAATTGCCCGATCAGCGGAATCACGAAATGGTTCGCGATGCTGGCGCTGCAATGCGCGCGCAGCCGGCCATGCGGATGCACGCGCGCGTCGCGCGCCTCGCGCTCGCTCGCATCGACGGCCAGCGTGATGTCGCGGGCGCGCGCCAGATAGCGTTCGCCCGCTTCGGTCAGGCACATCGAGCGCGTCGTGCGGTTCAGCAGCCGGATGCCGAGACGATGCTCGAGCGACGCGACGAGCCGGCTGACGTGCGCGGTCGTGATGCCGAGCCGTTTGCCGGTCTCGGTGAAGGTGCCCGCGTCCGCGAGCGTGACGAACGCCTGCATGCTTTGAATCAGATCCATCGGGATAACGAAACCTCCGGCTGGCCGTATGGCAATGCCGCTACTGTAGCGACGGCCACGGCACGCCGCGCGCGCGCATCAGCGATCGATCGTCGCAAAACGGACAATCGACGCCGGGGTCAGCGCCGCCGGAAGTATTCGCTCGGCGCGACGCCGAGCGCCTTGCGGAACATCGCCGCGAATGCGCTGGGGCTGTCGTAGCCGTGTTCGAGCGCGAGTTCGAGGATCGGCGTGCCGGCGGCGAGGCGCGGCAGGCTCAGCAGCAGCCGCGCGTGGCGGCACCATGCGCCGTGCGTCATGCCCGTCTCGCGCTTGAACGCGCGGGCGAGCGTGCGTTCGTTCATGTGCGCGTCGCGTGCCCACGCCTGCAGCGTGACGACCGACGACGGGTCGTTGATGAGCCGCGTGCACAGCGCGACGAGCGCGGGATGGCGCGGCATCGGCACGTGCAGCGACAGCGACGGCGCGATCTCGATCTCGTCGAGGATCAGCGCGAGCACGCGGCCCGCGCGGTGCGACAGGTCGTAGTCGGCGGGCAGGTCGCAGGCCGTCACGATCAGTTCGCGCAGCAGCGTGCCGACCTCGATCACGCGGCATTCGGTCGGCAGGCTCGGCCGCACTTCGGGGCCGACGAACACGGTGCGCATCTGCACGTCGCCGGCCGAGCGGATCTCGTGCTGCGTGCCGCCCGGCACCCACACCGCGCGGCCCGTCGGCACGACCCAGCTGCCCGCGTCCGCGTGCACGATCATCACGCCGGAAATCGCGTGGATCAGCTGGCCCTGGCGGTGCGAATGCGGCGGGTACGCCATGCCCGCCGGCGAGTCGGAGGCGACGACGGCGATCTGCTTGTCACGCGCCTGGCGCTCGAGTGCGATGAAGAAATTTTCCAATTGATCGGGATTGTCCTTTTCTCGACGACGAATGCGCTTTACGCGCGAGATCGACCGCATAGGTCGAAATTACCATAAGCCCATCGTTTGTTCGACCTCCTTGCCACTGCCACCCGATGCGCGTTCCGTCCATTCCGTCCGCTTCGCCCGTTTCTCCCGCCGTCGAGACACGCTTGCCGCGCGTGCGGCGCGCCACCTGTGCGGCCGTGCTGCTGGCGTCGGCCGCGCTGGCCGCGTGTTCGGTCGGCGAGCCGTATCGGCCGCCGGTGTCCGACGCGACGCGCACCGGGCCGTTTGACGCGGTGGCCGACGTGCCGGCCGCGGCCGCCGGCGAACCGCCGCAACGCTGGTGGCGGCTGTACGACGATCCCGTACTCGACGGCCTCGTGCGCGATGCGCTGGCGCAGAACCGCGATCTCGCCGCGGCCGTCGCGCGGGTCGAGCGTGCGCGTGCCGTGTTCGACGAGGCGGGCGCCGCGCGGTTGCCCGACACGACGGCCGGCTTCGGCGTCGACTACGGCAAGCACGCGCCCGACCAGATCGTTGCGGCGGCCAAGGACACCGATGCGCGCACGCGCTGGGGTTTCGCGCCGTCGTTCTCGCTGTCGTGGGAAGTCGATCTGTGGGGCCGCGTGCGCCATCTGGTCGACGCCGCGCAGGCCGACGCCGACGCGGTGCAGGCCGCGTCCGATGCGATGCGCGTCGTGGTGGCCGCCGAGACGACGGCCGCGTATGCGCAGGTGTGCGCATACGGCGAGCGGATCGACGTGGCCGAGCAGTCGGTCGGCATCGCGGACCGGCTGGCCGCGCTGACGGCGAAGCAGCGCGCGCACGGGCTCGTGTCCGACCTCGAAGTGGCGCGTTCGCGCGCGTTCGCCGACGATACGCGCGCCGATTTGCCGGCGCTCGTCGGCTCACGGCGCGCGGCGCTGTACGAACTGGCGGTGCTGACCGGGCGCGCGCCCGGCGCGCTGCCCGACGCCGCCGCGCATTGCCGCACCGCGCCGATGCTCGCTCGGCCGTTCCCGGTCGGCGACGGCGCGTCGCTGCTGCGCCGTCGCCCCGACCTGCGCGAGAGCGAGCGCCAACTGGCCGCCGCGAATGCGCGGATCGGCGTGGCGACGGCCGAGCTGTATCCGTCGATTTCGCTCGGCGGCTCGGTGAACTGGCTGTCGACCGGCGGCGATCCGTCGACGCTCGGCGACAAGTACGCGATCGCTTGGGGCGTCGGCCCGCTGATCACGTGGCGCTTTCCGAACATGGCGGTGAGCCGCGCGCGGCTCGCGCAGGCCCGCGCCGACGACACGCTCGCCCGTGCGCAATTCGATGCGCAGGTGCTGCGCGCGCTGAAGGAAACCGAGCAGGCGCTGGCCCGCTACGGCGCCGCGTGGCGCCGCCGCGCCGCGCTCGAAACCGCGCGTGCCGAGCATGCGCGCGCCTATCGCCTCGCCGAGCTGAACTACGAAGCCGGCGCCCTCGATTTCCTCGGCGTGCTCGACGCGCAGCGCAGCCTCGTCGCGGTCGATTCGGCGCTGGCCGAGTCGACGCAGCAGGTCTCGCTCGACCAGGTCGCCGTGTTCAAGGCGCTCGGAGGCGGCTGGCAACCGTAGCCGGCCACGTTCGCCGCGTCCCTGTCCGTTCTCTTGCACGCCAACTCATCATTCCGATCATGAGCACGACTGCCGTACCCGAAAAAGCCAAAACCGCCCGGTTCTCCCGGCGCCAACTGATCGCCGCGGGCGTCGTGCTCGCCGTCATCGCGCTCGCCGTGTTCGGCTGGCACTGGTGGACCGTCGGCCGTTTCATCGAAAGCACCGACGACGCGTATGTCCGCGCCGACGTCGTGACCGTCAGCTCCCGCGTGTCGGGTTACGTCACGCAGGTGGCGGTCGACGACAACCAGCCGGTGAAGCGCGGCGACGTGCTCGTGCGGCTCGACGACCGCGACTATCGCGCGAAGGTCGACGATGCGCAGGCCGCCGTCGCGGCGGCCGACGCGACGCTGCAGGCCGAGCAGGCGGCGGCCGCGATGCTCGACGCGCAGATCGGCCAGCAGCGCAGCCAGATCGCGCAGGCCGACGCCGATGCGGCCGCCGCGCGCGCCGAAGCCGCGCGGCGCGACGCCGATGCGACGCGCTACAAGCAACTGCTGGCCGAATCCGCCGCGAGCGGGCAGCGCTGGGAGCAGGCCCATGCGGACGCATTGAAGGCGCGCGCCGAGCTGACCCGCGCCGGCGCGGCCGTGCGGGTGCAGACCGACCAGCAGACCGTGCTGCAGCGCCGCCGCGAACAGAGCACCGCGGCGATCGCGCAGGCACGCGCCCGGCTTGCGGCGGCCCAGGCGAAGCTGGCGCTCGCGCAACTCGATCTCGACCACACGGTGATCCGGGCGACGCGCGACGGCAGCGTCGGCCAGCGCGCGGTGAGAGCCGGCCAGTACGTCGAAGTCGGGATGCCGCTGCTCGCGGTGGTGCCGCTGAGCGACGTGTACGTGGTGGCGAACTTCAAGGAAACGCAGTTGGGCGCGATGCACGACGGCCAGCCCGTCCAGATCGACGTCGACACCTATTCGGGCCATACGCTGCACGGCCGCGTGATCGGCCTCGCGCCGGGCTCGGGCGCGCAGTTCGCGCTGCTGCCGCCGGACAACGCGACCGGCAACTTCACGAAGATCGTGCAGCGCATCCCGGTGAAGATCCGCGTCGATACGCCGCCGGCCGGCGTCGTGCTGCGGCCCGGGATGTCCGTGATCGCGCGCGTCGACACGCGCGGCACGCAGGGGGCCGGCTCGTGACCGCGGCGACCGCGCAGGCTGCGCACGAAGATACCGTTTCGCTGCGCGCGTGGGTCGCCGTGCTCGGCGGCGTGTTCGGCTGCTTCATGGCCGGCATGAACGTGCACGTGACCAATGCGTCGCTGCCCGACATCCGCGGCTCGCTCGGCGCGAGCTTCGAGGAAGGGTCGTGGATCACCACCGCGTACCTGGTCGCCGAGATCGTCGTGATTCCGCTGACCGGCTGGCTCGTGCAGGTGTTTTCCGCGCGACGCGTGCTGCTGGTCGGCGCGACCGGCTTTCTCGCGTTCTCGCTCGCGTGCTCGGTCGCGCCGAGCATCTCGACGATGATCATTGCGCGGGCGCTGCAGGGTGCGTTCGGCGGCGTGCTGATTCCACTGTCGTTCCAGCTGATCGTCACCGAATTGCCGCCGTCGAAACATCCGCTCGGGATGGCGCTGTTCGCGATCGCGAACAACGTCGCGCAGGCGGCCGGGCCGTCGGTCGGCGGCTGGCTCACCGACATGTATTCGTGGCGCTGGATCTTCTATCTGCAGATTCCGCCGGCGATCGCGCTGGTCGCGGCGATCGGCTGGGCGATCCGGCCCGTGCCGGTGCAGCTCGGGATGCTCAGGCGGGCCGACTGGTTCGGCATCGCGACGATGGCGGTCGGCTTGAGCGCGTTGCAGATCGTGCTGGAGGAAGGCGGGCGCAAGGACTGGTTCGCGTCGGACCTGATCGTCGAGCTGTCGATCGTCGCGGCGCTCGGGCTGGCGGCGTTCGTCGCGATCGAGCTGCGGCGCAAGGAGCCGTTCATCAACCTGCGGCTGCTCGGCCAGTACAACTTCGGGATCGCGAGCCTGATGCAGTTCCTGTTCGGCGCGGTGGTGTTCGGCGTGGTGTTCCTCGTGCCGAACTACTTCGCCGAGCTGCACGGCTACAGCGCGCGCGACATCGGCCTCGCGATGATTCCGTACGGGCTCGTGCAGTTCGCGATGTCGTTCCTCACGCCGCCGCTGATGCGCCGCACCAGCCCGCGGACGACGATCGTGCTCGGCTTCGTGCTGGTCGCGGCCGGGTGCCTGATGAACATTCACCTCGACGCCGACGCTGCGTCGAACGTGATCGTCCCGTCGCTGATCGTGCGCGGGATCGGGCAGTCGTTCGTCGTGATCGCGCTGGCCGTGATGGCCGTCGACGGAATCGAGAAGGCGCAGCTCGGGTCGGCGTCGGGCGTGTTCAACATGGTCCGCAACGTCGGCGGCGCGATCGGCATCGCGGTGATGAGCCAGATCGTCGTCGAGCGGCAGAAGCTGCATGCGATGCGCATCGGCGAGGCGGTCACGCCGTTCTCCGAGGCGTTCCAGGAGCGCATGGCGATGCTCGCGCGGCTGCTCGCGCGCGTGCATGCGCCGCGCGCGGACGTGCTGCCGGGCGGATCGTTCTCCGGCGTGCATGAACTTGCGCTGGGGCTCGTCAACCAGCGCGTGATGCGCGAGGCGCTGCTGATGGCGTACAGCGATACGTTCCTGATCGCGGGAATCGCGATGATCGGGTGTACGGCGGCGGCGTTCATTCTCAAGGGGAAGAAAAAGGCGTGAGGGCCGGCTGTGGCTGACCTCGATCCGGATTGCCGTGTCCGTCGCCGTTGCCGTCACGCGAAGATCGCCGCCGATCTCCGTCTCGATCTGCCGCTCCGTGCTTTGCAGGTTCGCGAAGGCGACGGACCGCATCCTTTCGCTGCATCGCCGAATACCGTCGGCGGTTTCCATTATTTCATATTTCGATTATTATCGAAATATGGAAACGAACCAGACCGTCGCCGCCTTGTCGGCGCTCGCCCACGAATCCCGGCTCGCCGTGTTCCGCGCGCTCGTGCAGGCAGGGCCGCCGGGCCTGCCCGCGGGGCAGATCGCCGCCTTGCTCGACGTGCCGCCATCGTCGCTGTCCTTTCATCTGAAGGAACTGGCCCATGCCGCGCTCGTCACGAGCCGGCAGGAAGGCCGCTTCGTCATCTACAGCGCGAACTTCGCGACGATGAACGGCCTGCTGGCCTATCTCACCGAGAACTGCTGCGGCGGCAATCCATGCTCGCCGGTGTCCGCGTGTTCGACGTCCGGCACGCAAACCTGTTGACGCGTTCGCGCGCATTGCCCATGACCACCCACGTACTGATCCTCTGCACCCACAACTCGGCGCGCAGCGTGCTGGCCGAGGGGATGCTCAACCATTGGGCCGCGAAGCTCGGCAAGGACATGCGCGCGTACAGCGCGGGCAGCGCGCCGAGCGGCCGGCTCGATCCGTTCGCGCTGGACGCGCTGACGAACGCCGGCGTCGACACGAGCGGCTACCGCAGCAAGAGCTGGGACGAATTCGTCGGCGCCGGCGCGCCTGACATGCGCGTCGTCGTCACGGTATGCGACAGCGCGGCCGCCGAAACCTGCCCGCACTGGCCCGGCAGCCCGGTGAAAGTGCACTGGGGCTATGCCGATCCATCGAATGCGCCGGGCGGCGATGAAGGCAAGCGTCTCGCGTTCGAACTCACGCGCGAGGCGCTCGGCTACCGGATGCTGCAATTGCTGGCGCTGCCGCTCGATCGCATGAGCAACGCCGAACTCCAGGCGGCACTCGTGGAGATTTCCCGAAACTGACTGCGCGCATGGCGACCGGCGAGAAGCCGCTGGCCGCTCGCGACACCGAGATCGATACCCGTTCAATGAACGCACCCGACGTCTCGCCGGCAGGCAAGGCGGCCGCCATGCCCGCCATCAATTTCTTCGAACGCTATCTGACCGTCTGGGTGGCACTGTGCATCGTCGCCGGTATCGCGCTCGGGCAAGCGCTGCCCGGCCTGTTTCAGCACATCGGCCGGATGGAATATGCACACGTCAACTTGCCGGTTGGCCTGCTGATCTGGGTGATGATCGTTCCGATGCTCGTGAAGGTCGATTTCGGCGCGCTGCATGAAGTGCGTCGGCATGTGAAAGGCATCGGCGTCACGCTCGTCGTGAACTGGCTCGTCAAGCCGTTCTCGATGGCGCTGCTCGGCTGGCTGTTCATCCGGCATCTGTTCGCGTCGCTGCTGCCGGCCGACCAACTCGACAGCTACATCGCCGGGCTGATCCTGCTGGCCGCCGCGCCGTGCACGGCGATGGTATTCGTGTGGAGCCGGCTGACGGGCGGCGATCCGCTGTTCACGCTGTCGCAGGTCGCGTTGAACGACAGCATTATGGTGGTCGCGTTCGCGCCGCTGGTCGGGCTGCTGCTCGGGATGTCCGCGATCACGGTGCCGTGGGCGACGTTGATCACGTCGGTCGGGCTCTACATCGTCATCCCCGTGATCGTCTCGCAGGTCTTGCGCAAGCGGCTGCTGGCCAAAGGGCGGGCGGCATTCGACGCCGCGATGACGAAGATCGGCCCGTGGTCGATCGCCGCGCTGCTCGCGACGCTCGTGCTGCTGTTCGCGTTTCAGGGCGAAGCGATCCTCAAGGAGCCGCTGGTCATTGCGCTGCTCGCGGTGCCGATCCTGATCCAGGTGTTCTTCAACTCGGCGCTCGCTTACTGGCTCAATCGCGCGGTGGGCGAGAAGCACAACGTTGCGTGCCCGTCCGCGCTGATCGGCGCGTCCAACTTCTTCGAGCTGGCCGTCGCGGCCGCGATCAGCCTGTTCGGCTTTCATTCGGGCGCGGCGCTGGCGACCGTCGTCGGCGTGCTGGTCGAGGTGCCGGTGATGTTGCTGGTGGTGCGCGTCGTCAACCGGTCGAAAGGCTGGTACGAGCGCGCGTGAACGAACGGGCGTATCCATCTGCATGAACGACATCCTGATTCATCGCCATGACACGGAGGGCAAGCGTGCTTGATCTTTCTAACGACCTGCCGCAACTCGATCTCGAATCGTTTCGCGTGCCGGATGCCGGACAGTTGCGGCCGGCTTCTCCGTCCACGCATGCGCCGCGGTTCCTGTTGCTGTACGGCTCGCTGCGCGAGCGCGCCTTCAGCCGCCTGCTGATCGAGGAAGCCGCACGCCTGCTGACGGCGATGGGCGCCGAGGTGCGCGTGTTCAACCCGAGCGGCCTGCCGCTGCCCGACGATGCGCCGGAGAGCCATCCGAAGGTCGTCGAGCTGCGCGAACAGGTGCAGTGGTCGGAAGGCATGGTGTGGTGCTCGCCCGAGCGGCATGGCGCGATGACCGGGATCATGAAGGCGCAGATCGACTGGATTCCGCTGTCGATGGGCGCCGTCCGGCCGACGCAGGGCAAGACGCTCGCGGTCATGCAGGTCAGCGGCGGCTCGCAGTCGTTCAATGCGGTCAATCAGATGCGCGTGCTCGGCCGCTGGATGCGCATGCTGACCATCCCGAACCAGTCGTCGGTGGCGAAGGCGTTCGGGGAATTCGACGAAGCCGGGCGGATGAAGCCTTCGGCCTATTTCGATCGGGTGGTGGACGTGCTGGAGGAACTGGTCAAGTTCACGCTGCTGACGCGCGATGTCGGGCCGTATCTCGTCGATCGGTACAGCGAGCGGAAGGAGAGTGCGGAGGCGTTGTCGAAGCGGGTGAATCAGTGGAGTATCTGATGCGCGACGGGGCGGCCGGAATGCACTGCCGCCCGTTCAATTGACAACGCAGGAAGCAGATCGAAGACGATCGCGTTCGCGATGTCGATGAAGCATGCGCAGACCGCCGCGCCGACGGGCAACATGCAACACGTACGTCGGCGGCTCGACAGCGGGCGACACCGATCCCCCGACGCTGCAAAGGCGATGAAAAAATCGATTAGCGATCGAAATCGTCCGTAGGACGAATCAGCCTAGTCCGATTTACTTGCTCGCGAACCGAACGTGATACTTGCACCAGCGAACTTCGATTCATACGAGCGCGGTGCGGTTCCGCCGAGGGCGATCTCCATGGGCATCACGGACCATCAACACATCATCGGACGATTGGCGACATGGCTTGCAGGGTCGCCGACCGGCACGTGGCCGCCGTATCGCCGCCGCGTGTCGCGCGCGGCCGGCGACGCGTATGACCGCTTCTTCCAGGATTCGAGCATCGCGATACGCGTGCTCGGCCAGAAGGCCGCGCAGCACGAAGCGATGCTCGCGACGCTCGGCGCGACCGCGTTGTCCGCGCCGCCGCCGCACATGCTCGACACGCTGCGCACGCGGATGCCCCAGCTCGACGGGCTCGAGTTCCGGCCGCCGGGTGCGGGCCGGCACGATGCCAGTCTCGCCGTTCGACGCTCGCCGCCGCGCGATGCCACGACGTTCTCGATCGAATTCGCCGGCGACGGTTACTGGCTCGCCGCCGATTCCGGCTGGGCCGTGCGGATCGACCCGGGGCAACTGCTGGCGCCGGGCGACTGGCCCGATTCGCTGGCATCCGCGGCGCTGCATCTGCAAGGGCGCGCGTTCGAGCTGCTGCATCGCGACGCGCCGGCCACGCCGTTCGGCTGGACGATGCACGTCGAAAAACACCTGCCTGCACGACCGCAGGCGTATGTGCTGACGACGACGCGCACGCTCACGGCGGCCGACCTGCCGTGGCTGTCGATCGCGCTGTGGAATGTCGTGGCCGCGCTGCTGGTGCTGGGCGCGCTCGGCGCGTGGCGGCTGCGCGACGCGCGTCGCCGCGAGCACGCCCGCGCGCGGCTCGACGGCGTGACGCGCCTCGATACGCTCGGCGAAATGGCGGCCGGCCTCGCGCATGAGCTGAACCAGCCGCTGACCGCGATCGTCACGCACACGCGCGCAGCCGAGCGGATGCTCGATACGCCGTCGGAGCGCGACAGCGTGCGCCGTGCGTTGCAGACGAGCGTCGCGCAGGCGAAGCGCGCCGCGGCGATTCTCGACCGCCTGCGCACCGCGATGACGTCGAGCCGCGACGACGCGCGCCGTGCGCTCGATCCGGACGCGCTGATGGCGTCGCTGCTGTTCCTGCACGCGGACGACGCGGCGCGCGAGCACGTCGCGCTGACGTGGCGCAACGCGGCGCCGCGCGCCCGGCCGCTGGCCGATCCGGTCGCGGTCGAGCAGATCCTGCACAACCTGATCCGCAACGCGCGCGACGTGCTGGCAGGCGCGCCGCGCGGCGAGATCCGCGTGAGCGGTGCACGCGACGGCCGGCATTACCGGTTCAGTGTGACCGACACCGGGCCGGGCGTGCCGGACGACGCGCTGCCGCGGCTGTTCGAGCCATTCTTCACGACGCGCACGGACGGGCTCGGCCTCGGGCTGCCGTTGTGCGACACGCTCGCGCAGCGTCAGGACGGCGCGCTGACCATTCGGAACCTGCCGTCCGGCGGTGCCGAGGCGGTGCTGTTGCTGCCGATGGCGCGGGAGGGGCATGGATGAGCACGCATGAAGCCATGCATCCGCCGGAGGCCGGGTCCGTCGTCGCGATCGTCGACGACGACGAAGCCGTGCGCGACGGCCTCGCGCTGCTGCTGTGGACCGTCGGCTTGCGCACCCGCCGTTTCGCCGATGCGCACGCGTTTCTCGCGGAAGCCGACGACAGCACGCTCGGCTGCGTGCTGCTCGACCTGCGGATGCCGGGGATGAGCGGGCTCGACGCGCTCGATTGTCTCGCCGGCCGGCGTAGCCTGCCGGTGATCGTGCTGACCGGCCATGGCAACGTCGATGCGTGCCGGCGTGCGTTCAAGCGCGGCGCGTGCGATTTCCTGCGCAAGCCGGTCGACGACGACGAACTGATCGACGTGGTCCAGCAGGCGCTGCGCGGGCACGCGGACCGGCGCGACGGCGACGCGGCGGAACAGGCCCGCGCGAGCCGGATGGCGACGCTGAGCGCGCGCGAGCGCGACGTGCTCGACGGCATCGTGCGCGGCGGCAGCAACAAGGCAATCGCGCGCGATCTCGGGCTGTCGCCGCGCACGGTCGAGACGTATCGCGCGAACCTGTTCGACAAATTGCAGGTCGCGTCGCTCGTCGAGCTGGTGCGCGACTACGCGGCGCTCGCGGGCGTATCGGCGACGTAGCGGCGCGACGATGCCGCGGCGCAGGAGCGGAAGCGGCTCGACGCGCGGTGTCCCTACGTCGTGCGATTTCGCAACGCGAACCGGATCGCGTCCGGCCTGACTCGCGGCAAGGTCCGAATCGCGCGCCCGACCGCGATTCCCGCGCGGAACGAACGTGGGCACGTTGTGCCCCGTGATGACCGCTTACCCCGATTTTTTCCGCCACGCCCGCGCGGCCGGTTTCGACCGACTCGCATCGAGCGTGGCATCGCGTTGTTTTTTCAGTAGAGAGCATTCGAATGAATACGACCCGAATCACGATGATCCGGCTTGCCGCGGCGGCGCTGTTCGCGACGACGGCGATCGCGCCCGGCGCGCATGCGGCCGATGCGCCGGCATCGGCGCCTGCCGCGCCGACCGGTCATGGCTTCGACTACGATCACCAGCGCGAGTGGCATCTCGAATCCGGCGACGCGCAGTCGCCGGTCGCGATCGATTCCGCAACGGTCAAGCGCGCGACGCGCTACGAGGACGAGAACGTCGCGATCGACGTGCATATCGCCGACACCCGCGCGAAGGCGATCGATAACGGCCATACGATCCAAATCGTGCCGGCCGGCGGCAGCGCGACGATCCGCGGGCGGCATTTCCGGCTTCAGCAGATTCATTTCCACGCGCCGGCAGAGCATACGCTGGACGGTCGCAGCTCTCCGATCGAGGGACATTTCGTGTTCCGCTCGCAGGACGGGCGGCTGGCCGTCGTCGCGGTGTTCTATCGCACCGGCAGCGAGAACGCGCAGTTCGCGGCGGTGATGGATGCGCTGCGCGGCGCGGATACCGCGAGCGTGCCGTCGTTCCACGCAGCCGCGCTGATGCCGCGCAGCGTGAAAACCTACTACCACTACCTCGGTTCGCTCACGACGCCGCCGCTGACCGAGAACGTCGAATGGTACGTGCTGGACGAGCCGGTCGAGTTGTCGGCGGACGACATCACCGCATTCCGGATGCGTTACTCGCACAACGCGCGCGTGGTTCAACCGTTGAACGGCCGGCCGCTGCTGCGTTACGACGCGAAGTAAGCGCGCGCCTCCGTAGCGCTACGGAGGCGCCACCCGTTCGCGTACGGGTTCAGCGTGCATGACGAATTTCCTACGATGGCGTGATCTCCTCTCATCGTTCAGGAAGTCACGTCATGATCAAGTCTTTCGCCCTCCCGTTGTCGCTCGCACTGCTGTTCTCGGGCGCGGCATTCGCCGATACGGTCGCACCGGAAACGAAAAAGCAGGACCCGAGCGACGCGGGTTACTACGCGACCGCGCGCGTCATCGGCGCGTTTGACAACGCCGTGAACATGGAGCTGACGAGCCCGCGTGTGACGAGCCGCATCGGCGGCCCGGACGGGCAGGATCGCGTGACGGGCTCGGTCGCGGGCGGCTACCAGTTCGGTAACGGCTGGCGCGCGGAAGGCGAATACGTGTTCAAGCGCTCCGGCAACTTCGTCAGCTACTGGGCGCCGTTCGACGCGAACGCGAACGAATTCCATGTGTCGTCGCAGCGGCTGATGCTCAACGGCTATCGCGACTTCGACCTGGGGCGTGGTTTCTCGGTGTACGGCACGCTCGGCGTCGGTGTCGCGATCGTGTCGGCCGAAGGCTGGCAGGGCAACGACACGCGTCGCTTCGCGTCGAAGACGCAGACCAACCTCGCGTATTCGGCCGGCGCGGGCGTGAGCTATGCGATCAACAAGCGTTTCACGATCGACGTCGGATATCGCTATGTCGACATGGGCAACGTCGAGACGGGCTTCAACACGTTCGTGAACCGCGTGTCGGCGCGCGACGAGCAACTGAAGTCGAAGCTGTCGTCGAACGAAGTGTTCATCGGGCTGCGCGGGCGGTTCTGAGCGCCACGCGGTCTTGTCGCGAACGCGCGGCGTTGCGCGTTCGTTTCCGGAGCTGTGTGGCCGCGCATCGGTATCCGGCCGGAACGTGCGATGGCGCATCGTGAAAGGGCCGGAAACGAAATTGCGTTGACGCGCATCGTTGCCGCTCGAATAAGCCCAGTCCGATTTACTCGGGATATCCCCTACGGCGATACTCGAAGCCAATCAAATTTACTCACGGGAGCACGGATTGGCGCGGCGGATGTCGGGCGATCCGTCGTCGACATCATGGGCATGCAAGACATCGAAGGACGCTTCGCGTTGCCGCTCGCGCGGCCTTTTTCAGATCTGCCGCCGCCGTTCGGGCGCCGCCGCAGGCCGTTCGTCACAAGCAAGCAGCCGAAGCCGGGCGTGTTCGACCTGAGCGGCACGCGCGAGGCGCCGGTGCCCGCCGCCGTGCGCGCGGCGGATTTCGGTTCGGACAACAAGCCGTGGGTGAAGCCGCGTCTGGCACGCCGGGGATGGCAGCCGACGGTGCTGACGCTGGTGGCCGGTCTCATACTGGGTTCCGTGGGCCTGGCGGGCGCGCACGCGTTTCATGGCGGCAGGCGCGCCCCGGCGCGAAACACCGTTTATCAGGCGGCGATCGCGACGACGCCGGCCCGGAGCGAGACGGCATCCGTGATCGTGCCCGCTGACCCGGACGACGCGTCGGGCACTGCAGCCGCGGCGGCTGCCACGGCAATCGGCGTACGGGCGGCCGCACGCGATGAAGCCGCGCCGATGCCGGGTGCATCGGCCGGGACGCCTTCCGAGCGGAAATCCGCGAGCACGGCGCGCAGGAAATCGGTGCGCCCGGAAACCGCTCGCGAGCGTCTCGCCGCGGCGGCTCCCGCGTCGGGCGCGGCATCGCGCACGCATGCCGAGCGTCAGGACGACGCATCGTCGGCCGCGTCGCGGCCGGCTCATGCCGCCGTCGGCATGACCGCCTCGGAGTTCAAGCAATGGCTCGCCGAAACGCGCGAGCCGGCGCGTGCGGCATCGGCCGACGTGTCGCCGGGCACGGATCTGCAGGTGGCGTTGCCGAGTCACACCCGTCTCGTCGAAGCCGGAAGCGCAGGTACGCAATGACGTTCGACCGCCTGATCCCCGAAATCCTGTTCGGCTTCATGGGTCTCGTCGGCATCATCAATCCGTTCGGGATGGCATTCGTGTTTCTCGAGCGCACGCAGTCGCTGACCGAGCCCGAACGCGCGCTGCTGTCGAAAAAGCTCGGGCGAAACGTTTTCTTCACGCTGCTCGTGATCTTCTTCGTCGGCGCGCCGGTGCTGAACTTCTTCGGCATCTCGATGGAAGCGTTGCGAATCGGCGGCGGCTTCGCGGTGGCCGTGGCCGGCTGGTCGATGCTGAATGTGCCGGATGTCTCGACCGACGCGTCGATGGCGCAGGGCAGCGATTTCCCGAATCTGATGTCGCGCGCGTTTTTTCCGATGACGGTGCCGCTCACGATCGGCCCCGGCTCGATCGCGGCCGGTATCGCGCTGCATGCGAACCGTTCGCACGGCGTGAAGGATTATGTGCTGTCCGGCGTGATCTCGGTGGCGGTCGCGGCGCTGGTCGCGTTCGCGATCTGGCAGATCTACAGCCGTGCGACGACGCTGGCGCGCTATCTCGGCAGCGAAGGGACGAAGGTCGCGATGCGCGTCTCCGCGTTCCTGCTGCTGTGCGTGGGCGTGCAGATCATGCTGACGGGATTGGCGGCATTCGCGCAGATGCTGGGCGGGCACGCGGGGTGAGGGATCCCGGCAACGGCCGATCACGCGTCTGAACCGCGTGGGAGCATGAATTTCTCGAGGCGATTGTTGCTGAGGTCGGTGTGTTCGTGCGTCAAATCCGATCAGGGGCCGCCATGCGAACCAGCGTGACAAGCGATTGACGACGATCTTGATACGAAAACCCCCCAGGTAGCCGAACCCGGAATGGACAAGGCTGATTTGTTCCGAGAGGCAATCAAGACGTTCGTGCGTGTCCGGGAGATCTTGCCGATGCTGCCCGTCGCATTACGCCAGCGACGACGGAAGCTACTCGGGACAGGGCTGATTCTTGCCGCGGCTATCGCGCGTGGCGGCCTTTGGCGGGCACGCTGCGGTGCGCATGGGTGTCCGGCGCACGTTGCGCGGGAAGCGCGACGCCGCAGTGCGGGCAGCACGGCCCGTTGCCGTCGCTTGGCCGCGTGTTCGCCCTGGCGCGCTCCATCGCCGAGGCAACGAGTTCGGCGCCCATGATCCCGGTCGGAAACGCGATGATCCCGTAGCCGAGCAGGATCGCGCACGACGTGATCAACCGGCCGAGCGGCGTGACGGGCGTCAGGTTGCCGTAGCCGGTCGTGCTCATCGTCACGGCCGCCCAGTAGACGCCCACCGGAATGCTCGTGATCCCGTGCTCGGGCCCTTCGACCAGAAAGATCACGGTGCCGAGAATCACGACGAGCACGAACATCCCGCCGATGAACACGAAGATCTTGCGCCGCGCGCGCGTGAGCGCACGGATCAGCATCTGCCCTTCCTCGAGATAGATCGACAGCCCGAGGATGCGGAACACGCGCAGCAGACGCAGCAGCCGCACGTCGATCAGCGCATGCAGGCCGGGGAAGAAGAACGCGAGATAGGTCGGCAGCACCGACACGAGATCGACGATGCCAAAGAAGCTGCGCGCATACGCGACCGGCTTCTTCGCGGTGCAGAGGCGCAGCAGATACTCGGCGGAAAACAGCAGCGTGAACGCCCATTCGGCCGCGTAGAGCGCATGGCCGTATTGCGCGTGCAGCGTCTGCACGCTGTCGGCCATCACGACGAGCACGCTCGCGACAATGAGCGCGAGCACCGCGATGTCGAGCTTGCGCAGGAAAGCAGGGCGGCGCGCGACATGCGCGAGGGCATTGCGCGCCGTATCGAAGGAGGACTGGATCAGTGAAATCATGTGCCGCAGTGTACGGACGGCATCTCGCCGGGCCAATCGGACCTGTCCGATATGAGCTGTATGAGCCGGCCCCGATCTTCTTTCGTGCCCTGTTTCCAGGGATGCGCCGGAAACCATCAACGTTGACGCAATGGTGCGTCCCGAGTTGGTGCCGCTCAGACTATCGGTGCCGTTCTAAGTCTTAACGCATGAGCTTCGCAGATTTGCACCGAGCCGTATCAGTGCTCGTTGAGCGTAGTCCCGAGACGTTGTGTGCTGTGCCCGCTCAATGCAACTGATATGCCCTGCGCGCACGACATGAGACGGGACGGAAAACCACGCGGTGTCCCTCTAGACCTGTTCGATCAGGAATCGCTCGCGTTTTTTCCCCTTGATCCAGCCGGGTTCGCGACCGCGGCCACTCCACGTCGCGCCGGTTTTGGGATCGCGATACCGGGCCGGGATACGACCTTGGCCGACCTGCGGGGCGGAGGCGCTGCGCCGACGCCCAAAGACCTGCTCGGGGGTCAGCGCGTATTCGGCCACACGCGCGCGAACTTCCGCGAGAACGATGTCAAGCTCAGCCAGGCGGGCCTGTTCTGCTTGTTGTCTGAGCTGTTCAGCTTGCGCCTTCAATTCGAGATACGTTGGCATCGAATCGACTCCTATCGGATGAGCTCGCGTCGAAACTGGAAAAGATCGGCGCGTACGACCGATTAAACCGGCTCGCGAAAGCGAGGGTGCGTGCGTTCAAATGAATTGTCGCGGAAAATCTCACGCTTCTGACCTCCATAGTCTCGTAGTTGACGATGCGTCGTTCCGCAGCAAACACTGCATCGGCTGGCCGGCGAACGATATGCGGCGACATCGCAAATCGATTGCGTAGCGATTGAGCTGGTTTTTGCGCGCGGTGTTACCGCTTTTGAGTAGGTTGATCCCGTTGAGGCTCAGTGCCGAGGTGATCATGGTCATGAAGAGGTGGACGCATGGAACGCCCCGAGAAGGCTGACTATACGAACGAGCAGTGTTCGCTGTCGCCCGACGAATGCTCGGCGCTGCAAGCGCGCGTGCGGCGAGCAGAACAGGAAGTCGGTCGATTGCACAATCGCCTTGAGCTGAAAACCCAGGAACTGGCTAACTTGACCCGTGCAATTGTCGATTCTTCCGTCAGCCATTGCGATGTCGAGGCGCGATTGCAACGCGAGCTTCACGCGGTGTGCACGGGCATGGGCGGAACCACAATGCCAATGTCTGGTTTGCCCCTTCAAGCTGATTCGCCCGGCAAGCTTGTCACGGTCGAATTGCCTTATACGACAACGATCTTGGGCGTGTTGTTCGAGAGCATGTTCACGTTTTGGGCCGATTGTGATCCTCGACGCCTGCCCAAATCGTCGACCGTGGCGCGTGCCATCGACGAGCGACTTGGGTTTTCTGCTCAGGCCAACGGCGAAGCGTCACGCAGTGCTCAGGCTTATGCATCTGCGATTCGGCCGGACTGGGTGAAAGACACCGATCGCCGACATCATCGCGCGGGCCCGCGCATGTAGCGCGTTCGCGCCGGGCGAGTGTGTTCAAACCCGGCGCGGCGCGCAATCTCGCCGAGATGCCGCCAGTTTCTGGTCGGAAACGGTGTTTGACACCGGCCAGCGGCCTTTCAATGACCGCTGGTATCGGGCGGGGGCACGGACATCGAAAGTGCGACTCACGTGGGATGGGCGCCGAGCCATGTCACGGCGGCCAAAAGCTCGTGCGCGTTGCACCCCAGATTCGTGAACGTCGATCGCGTGAGTTCGATTGCGCCAATCAGGTAAGCTGGACGACCTGCGGTTTCGACAGTGTTGACGACTTGGAGCGCCAGACCGCAACGCTGGTAAAGTCGTGCCACGGCACGTGTCATGGCACCGATGACGCATGTGGCGCCCAGTGACGCGGCGATTGCGAGAATCGAAGGAAACAGCTGCATTCCAGTTGATGCGCGCATGATCGGGTTTGCCCCGCAGCGGGCGGCAAACCGCGACAGTTCCCAGACCGTGGGTGCGCATGGCAAGTCTAGAGCCGCTGAAGGCGCGCACAGTGTCTGGAGCAAATACGGCTGTGTGGTCGGTATCAATCGTGCACACCCGCAAATGTGCTGAGCCTGATCGACCGAGACGACGTGAATCGTACGACCCCGATCAAATTGATCCCATTCGGTCAGGCTCGTCGCGTCCGCTCCGGGTAACTGCCAACCCAGTCGACCTACAAATACGTCGTAGCGGAACACGCCGAGGCGGCGATGCATCATAGTTGGCATGTCGTCGAAACTGCCAGCGAAGATGGATGGCACGATTTTCCCCTCAAACAAAATAGCCGATGCCACGCTATCAAGCGCGTGAGGTGAGGGGAACTAGTTAGGTGGGGAGGTGCGGCGCCGATGAAGTTGACAGGACGCCCGTAGCGAGTCGCCATCGCGATGCATGCGATTGTGCGGGCACGCGCGGGTAAGCTCGAATGTGCTGATGGCGCCACGAGTCCACAATGAGGCCGGTCGATGGTCGGGTGGCCGGCAGGAACTGCCGCAGACGGTCCTGCTGGCCGCTTACACCTGGATCAAACCGGTTGTGACGGCATGCACAGCTGCCGCGGTTCGACTGTTGATGCCCAGAATCTTCATCGCTTCGGCGATATGGTAGTCAACGGTATGGGGCGATATGCCAACAATGGAGGCGATCGCCCATGACGATTTACCCCGGGCAACCCACGCAAGGCACTCTTGTTGGCGCGGGGAGAGTTCAATCGCCGGCTCAGGCCGATGGGGCTTCATCAATCGATGGAGCTCTTGATGAAAGAGCGCGCCAATTGAGCTCGCGAGGCGCATGTGGACTTCTGTCTTGATCTCCGGCGACGGACTGGCGAGATTCACCAGCAGGATGTCACCGTTGGTCTCGCGAAGCGGGATACTCACGCCACTGGTTAATCCCGCGTCGCGTGCCTCACCGAGCACGCGTTGCTCGATGCGATTCAAGCCTCTGATGTCGGCCCATCGATAGGGTGTGGCACGGGCAAACGCCATCCGATGGACCGGATCGACCGGACCGTAGTCTCGTTGCGCGTAATGGGCGACCCAATGATCCGGATAGCGTGCGCAAAGCGTCTCGACCGCCATCGAGCGGCCGTTTCCCGTGTGTCTTCGTGAGACTCGGCTGATGGCAAAGCGTGGGAAGCCCAAC